>CAZTVJ010000515.1:0-14018 GCA_964616935.1 uncultured Acidimicrobiales bacterium
CCTCCGCCTGCCGGGCCACCCCACGACATGGCGACAGCTCCTCACGGTCGGTCGACTCGATCTCGGCCCCGACGCTCTCGTCACCGGCCGAGCGGCCGCGGCCCTTCTTGGCCTCGACGGGTTCCCGGAGGGACCGTTGGAGTTCCTCGTGCCGAGAGCTCACCGAGATCGGCGGACGGTCGGTGTCGTCCGGTCGTCCTCGACCATCGCGCCCATCGACCGCGTGGAGCTCAAGGAGTTCGGGTGCACCAGTGCCACTCGCGCCATCGTCGACATGGCCGGCCGGGTGACGATGCTGGAACTGGAGAACGCTGTCGACAGTGCCCTACGGCTCGGCTGGACGTCCGAGCCCTTCCTTCGCAAGCGCCTGACCGCATTGCGCCATCCGGGCCGAAGGGGCGTCCGGGCGCTCGACCGGGCGCTCGATGGCGCCGGCGGCCACAGCCAACTTGAACGACGGTTCCTGGCGCTCGTGAAATCTGCCGGGCTGCCTCGTCCCGAGTGCCAGACCATCTACCGAGCGGGAGGTCACTTCGTTGCTCGGACCGATTTCACCTTTTCGTCCCGGTGCATCGTCGAGGTGGCTGGCCATGCCACCCATGCTTCTCGCCAGCAGCGGGCCCGGGATGCTCAGCGCCAGGCCGAGCTCCAACTGCTGGGCTTCGTCGTGCTGTGGTTCACCTACGAACAGGTCGTCAACGAGCCGGAGTGGGTGATCCAGACCCTCCGCCGAGCGCTCCTCCCTTCACTCGAGTCGGCTGAGCGTTCGCCCACCGGAACGTGAGCCGACTGAACTGAATCGGGCGCGGCGGGCAAGCGCCGACGAGTCAACCGAGCAGGAGGCGGGCGGCGGCTTCGATGTCCGCTTGCTGGGGCATGAAGTCCGCTTCCAGGTTCTTCGCGAACGGCACAGGCGTGTTGGCCGCGCCGACGCGCTGGACGGGTCGCTCGAGGTCGCTGAACAGCTCCTCGTGGATGCGCGACGACAGCTCGGCCCCGAACCCTCCCCGGGTGACGGCCTCGTGGACGACGACCGCGTTCTTGGTCTTGGCCACCGATCGGAACACCGTGTCCTCGTCGAGCGGGACGAGCGACCGGAGGTCGACGACCTCGACCGAGGCTCCCTCCTCGCGGAGGCGGCCGGCGACGGCCAGGCAGTCGTGCACCTGGCGCCCGTAGCTGAGCAAGGTGAGGTCGGTGCCGGTCTGGCGGACGGCGGCGGAGCCGAGAGGCACCCGCACATCCCCTTCTGGCACGGGCCCGGCGAAGGCAGGGTTCCAGTAGAGCTGCATCATCTCGACGAACAGCACCGGGTCGTCGTCGAAGATGGCTGACAGCAGCAGCCCCTTGAAGTCCGCCGGCGTCGAGGGCACGACCACCTTGATCCCCGGCGTGTGCACCAGCCACGCCTCCAGCAGCTCGGAGTGCTGGGCGCCGAAGCCCATGCCCGCGCCGGCAGAGGTACGGATGACCATCGGCACCGTCGTCTGGCCGCCGGACATGTAGCGAATCTTGGCGGCGTGGTTGGACACCTGGTCGAGGCACACGGCGAGGAAGTCCATGATCATGATCTCGGCCACGGGCCGCTTGCCGGCGATGGCGGCGCCCACGGCCGCGCCGATGATGGCCTGCTCAGCGATGGGTGTCTTGCGCACGCGGGCCTTGCCGTACTTCTCCGAGAGCCCCTTGGTGATCTTGTAGACGCCGCCCGAGGGCTCCGCGATGTCCTCGCCCAGCAGGAACACGTTCGGGTCGAGGCCCATGGCGATGTCGAGCGCTTCGTTGATGGCCGACCCGACAGGCATGACGCGCGCGGCGGGCGCCTCATCGGTGACGGTGTCCGTGACGGTGGAGGCGGTGGGATCGGTGGTGGTGCTCATGCGGGGACCTCGGCGAACACGTCGGTGAAGAGCTCGGATGGGTCGGGCTGGGGGGCGTCCATGGCGAACTGGACGGCGTCGTCGATGTCGGCGCTGGCCCGCTCGTCGACCGCGGCCAGCTCGTCCTCGGTGGCGTGGCCGTTGTCGATGAGCCACTGGCGGTACCTCGGCACCGGGTCGGCGTCCATGGCGGCCTGGCGCTCCTCCTTGGGCATGTACTCCATGGCGTCGCCCAGGAGGTGGCCCCAGAACCGGTACGTGACTGCCTCGATGAGGGTGGGGCCCTCGCCGGCGCGAGCCCGAGCCACCGCCTCGCCCGCCGCCTGCCACATGTCGACGGGGTCGTTGCCGTCCGCCGTGACGGCCGGCATGTCGTAGGCCATGCCCCGCTGTGCGATGCGGGCCACCGACGTGGCCTCCAGCAGCGGCGTGTGCTCGCCGTACTGGTTGTTGTGGCAGATGAACACGACCGGCAGCTTCCACACCGCCGACAGGTTCAGGCCCTCGTGGAACGCACCGATGTTGCTGGCGCCGTCGCCGAAGTTCACGACGACCACGCGGTCGAGCCCGTCCATCTGAGCGGCGAGTGCCAGGCCGTTGGCGATGGGGATGCCGGCGCCGACGATCCCGGTGGTCACCATGACCCCCGAGGCCGGGTGGGTGATGTGCATCGGCCCGCCCTTGCCCTTGCACGTGCCCGGCGCCTTCCCCAGGAACTCGGCCCACAGCTCCCGCAGGGGCACCCCCTTGGCGAGGTGGTCGTGGAGGCCGCGGTACGTGGCCACGATCTGGTCGTCAGGGCGAAGGTGCACGGCGTAGCCGGCCGAGATGCACTCTTGGCCACGCGGCGAGTAGTAGATGAGCCCGATCTGGCCGGACATCAGCAGGGAGCGGAAGCGCTCGTCGTTCTGCTTGATGAGCGTCTGGAGCTCATACATCCGCCGCAGCGTGTCGCGGTCCGGCGTGGCGGTGTCTCCCACGATCCCCCCTCGGTGGTGCCGGGCAGGTCCGGCGAGCACTGATCGAGCGATGAGTATGCCAGGCGTTGCCGCCTGGGCCATGGCCGCCAGCGCCGACGTCAGCCCGGTACGAACCGGTCGATCAAGGCGGCCAGCTCGACCGGGCGATCGCCCTGCACGCTGTGGCCGGCACCGTCGACCACGACCACCTCCGCCATCGGCTGGCGTCGCCGCAGCTCGGCGACGTCGTCGTCGTCGACGACGGGCGACAGGCCACCCCGCACGAGCAGCATCGGCGCGGTCACGGCCTCGACCGTGTCCCACAGCGCGGAGGCGCCGGGCCGTGGTTCGCCGCCGTCGACTACGGCGTCGTCGACCACTGCGCCGTCGGCCGTGTCGTCGGCCGTACGCACCCGACCGCGTCGGTCGTAGCGCCAGGCCCACGTCCCGTCGTCGAGCTGGTGGGCGTTGTGCAGGATGCCGCGCCGCAAAGAGCTCTCCGAGCGCGTCGGATTGTGCTGCGCCGTGCGCGCCAGCAGCTCCTCGAAGCTGGGGAAGCTCTGCGGACCGTCGATGAAGTCCAGGATCGCCTTGGCCTTCTCGCGGGTCGTGCCGGGCGTGACGTCGACGACCACGAGGCGCTCGACGAGGTCGGGGCGGGAGGCGGCCAGCACCACCGAGGTGATCCCGCCCAGCGACATGCCGACGACGCCATGGGCTCGGGGGGCCAGCGCCTCGACGGCCGGCGCGATGTCGGCGGCGAGCTGGTCCGGGCTGTACAGGGCGTCGTCTCGCCATGACGAGTGGCCGTGGCCAGGGAGGTCGAGCGCGACGAGCGGTCGGCCGAGCGCCAGCGCGACCGTGTCCCACGTGTGGGCGTTCATGGCGGTGCCGTGCACCAGCACGACCTGCGGCTCGCCGTCGCCCCAGATCAGCGCGCTGACCTCCTGCCCGCCACCTACCTGGACCGTCGCCCGCCGTACGATCGGCGGTCCGTCCCACGCCAAGCTGTACTCGGAGGCGTTCTCGTGGAACAACCCGAACTCGTCGTACGCGATGCGCTCCATCGCCCCCATCATCGCTCGCGCCGGGCGCGATGCGCGCTGGCGGGTGCGCTGGTGGCCGTGCTCGCCGCCTGCTCGAGCGGCGGTGAGAAGGCCTCCGAGCCAACGAACGCGGCGCCCTCGACACCAACCTCCACCGGGCCGGCGACCACCTCGACACCTGCGACATCCGCAACTGCGACGACTCCTGCTCCGAGCACGGCGGCCACTCCGGCCGTGGTCGACCAGGGCCCGGAGGGCGACGCGTTCTACGACCCGCCCGCAGCCTTGGTGGCGGGCGAGCCCGGCACGCTCGTCTGGGCCCGGCCGATCCCGGCGCCAGCAGGCGCCACGGGCTGGCAGATCCTCTACCGGTCGACGAGCGCCACCGGGACGCCGATCCCCGTCTCGGGCGTGCTCTACGCGCCGTCCGCGCCGGCCGAGGGTGCGCGCGACATCCTCGCCTGGGCCCACGGCACCACTGGCCTGGGCGACCAGTGCACGCCCTCCAAGGAAGCGGCCGAAGGCAAGGGCAACGAGCTGCTCCTGGCCAACCTGGCGCTGGCCAAGGGCCTCGCGTTCGTCTACACGGACTACGAGGGGCTGGGCACGCCCGGCGTCCACACCTACGTGGTGGGCCGCAGCGAAGGCCAGACCGTGCTCGACAGCATCAGGGCGGCACAGCGGTTGCCTGGCGCGGGCACATCGCCAGCCTCGAAGGCCGTGGTCTGGGGCCACTCCCAGGGTGGTGGCGCGGCGCTCTGGGCGGCGGAGCTGCAGCCGACGTACGCGCCGGAGCTGGCGGTGGTCGGGTCGATCGCCGGCGCGCCGGCGGTCGAGCTGATCACCTTCGGGCAGCGCCTGCGGACCAGCCCCTTCTTCGGCTACCAGCTCATGGCGGTGGCCGGCTTCCACGCCGCCTACCCGGACCTGCCCCTCGAGACGATCCTGACCCCGGACGGCGTCGCCGCGGTCACCAAGGCGGGCACGCAGTGCGGCGGCGAGACGGTGGCCGAGCTGCGCGGCCAGGACCAGGCCCGGTACTTCCTGCCTGGTGCCGACAGCTCGTCGCCGTGGGCGGAGGCATTCACCGCCAACACCCCGGGCGGCGCCACAACCTCCGTGCCGATCTTCATCTACCACGGCGATCAGGACGAGCAGGTCCCGGTCGACCTCAGCGCGACGGCCGCCGAGAAGTACTGCGCCAACGGCACGACCGTGCAGCGCAAGGTGTACCCCGGCGCCAACCACACCAGCGTGATCCAGGCGGCCGTCCTCGACATCAACGGCTACCTCGAAGCCCGACTTGCGGGCGACCCGGTCCCCAGCACCTGCTGAGTGGCCAGCATCCTGGTCGCCATCGGCGTCAGCTTCGGCACGATCTTCCTCGCCGAGCTGGGCGACAAGAGCCAGCTGCTCGTCCTGGCCCTGGCCACCAGGCTGCGGCCGGTGCCGCTCCTGCTCGGCGTCGTAGCCGCCACCGCCATCCTGCAGGCCATCGCGGTGGGCGTCGGTGCCCTGTTGCAGCTCAGCCTGCCCGAACGGCCGATCACCGTCGTCGCGGGGCTGCTGTTCATCGGCTTCGGCCTGTGGACGTTGCGGCCTGGTCCCGACGACGACGCGGAGGAGGAAGCGACCGCGGCAGTGAGCGGCAGGCGGTCCGAGCGCTCGGCGCTGCTCGCTGCCTTGGCCGCGTTCTTCTTCGCGGAGCTGGGTGACAAGACACAGCTCGCCACGCTCACCTTGGCCACCCGCTACCCCCCGCTCGGGGTGTGGATCGGAGCGACGCTCGGCATGAGCGCCGCACTCGCGCTGGCCCTGGTGGTGGGTCGAGCGCTCGGCAGCCGGCTGCCCGAACGGCCGATCCGCATCGCTGCAGCGGCGCTGTTCCTGGTCGTGGGGGTGGCCTTGCTGGTGACCAGCACCGGCATGGAGGGGTGACGGTCGCCCAAGCGCGGCGACACACGAGCCACCCGGAGTGACACCGTGCTTGCGTTCGGTGGCCCCGCGGTGGAGAGTTGACCGTGCAGCCACGGCGCAAGCCTGGCTCTGGGCGACCGTTCGTGCCGGGGGGCACCGTGGCACCAGGCTGCACGAAGGCGGGCGATCCGAACAGGCTTGGCCTCTGTCAGGGGCCAAGCGAATGGAGGAACCATGGCCACCACGGGGCGGCGGGACCCAGACCGCTCATCGATCATCGAGGTCCTTCGACCGAAGTTGGCCGGTGCGCTCGTGGTCGTCGTCGCCGCCGTCGTGTTCGGGGTGGCGCTGCGGACGACAACGGCCGCCAGTGCCGTGGCCCGGGTCTGGGCCGCCGGCGACCTCGCCAAGTGCTCCAACGGAGCACCTGCCTCGCGAGCGGCCGCCGACATCGTGGCCTCCGATCCGCAGCGACCCTTCCTGGCGCTCGGCGATCTCGCCTACCCCAACGGCTCCGCGTCGGACTTCGCCAACTGCTACAACCCGGTTTGGGGCAACAAGCCCGGGGGTGACCAGCTCAAGGACCGCACCCGACCGGCCCCGGGAAACCACGAGTACCGCACTGCCGGGGCGGCCGGCTACCTCGGCTACTTCGCGCCCATCACGACCTGGTACGCCTGGGAGCTGAACGGCTGGCAGCTGCTCTCCCTCGACTCGAACTGCTCGTTCAATGGCGGCTGCGGACCCGGGAGCCCCGAGTACACCTGGCTGGAATTGCAGCTGCGCAACAACCCACGCGCCTGCCAGGTGGCCTACTGGCACCACCCGCGCTGGTCGCAGGGCCCGCACGGCAACGAGTACGCCGTCGGACCGCTCTATCAGCTCCTCGTGAGCTACGGCGTCGAGCTGCTGCTCACCGGCCACGACCACATCTACCAGCGCTACGCCGCGCTCGATGCCAACAAGACGCCGAGCCCTGGCGGTGTGGTGGAGATCGTGGTCGGGACAGGCGGGGCGGAGCGCGAGAGCGGCTCCACGACCAACAGCCCGGCGCCCCTCGTCCGCAACGACACGACCTTCGGGGCGCTGTCGCTCGAGCTGGACGTGAGCTCCTGGCGGTCGACGTTCGTTCCCGAGGCCGGCAGGACCTTCACCGACAGCGCTACCGGGACGTGCCACGTCGGCCCGCTGACACCGACCACGACGACCGGCGCCACGACGACCGGCGGCACGACGACGACCAGCTCGAGCACGACGAGCACCAGCACGACCAGCACCAGCACGACCAGCACGGTGCCGCCCACGACGACGACGGTGGCCACCAGCGAGCAGAACGACCTCTGGGCCTTCTGGGGCTACGTCTACTCCGACGCCAAGCGCCAGAGCAACGGCACCTACCGCTGGGACCAGGCGCCCTACCGCTATCCCGAATCGGCCGCTCGCTTCCAGCGCGGCGCCGCCATAGCCGAGATTGGTCTGCGCCAGGACGCAGCCGGCGTCTGGTACACGACCGTGCCAATCGCCACCATCCCCCGCCCCCCCGATCCTGCCGCCATCGGCCCCTACCTCGCGGCCTCCATCGAGGGGGAGGCGATCTGCAGCGGCATGGTGTTCGACAACTTCACCCTGTCGATGGTCCAGTACATCGCCCAGCTCTACGCGGAGGTCGGCGTTCCGACCACCTTGCGGACCTACAGCGGCGGCTTCAACGAGCTGTTCGTGGCATCGACCTACTGGCCGACGCTGAACACCTGGCCCTACGCCACCACGGTCCGCACTCCCGGCGCTCCGAACTGCACCCTGACCTCCAAGTAGCCCGGTTCCCGCCAACATGGTCGACACGGCCCACGGGCCGCCTCAGCACCGCTTCTACACCGACCTGGCGGCGTGGTGGCCGCTCCTCTCACCTCCCGAGGGCTACGCGGAGGAAGCGGCGTTCGCCGCGAGCGTGATCGCTACGGCGTCTATCCCGGTCCACGAGGTCTTGGAGCTCGGCAGCGGCGGCGGACACAACGCCGTCCACCTGAAGGCCCACTTCGCGCTGACCCTGGTCGATCTCTCCGAGTCGATGCTCGAGATGTCCCGGCAGCTCAACCCCGAGTGCGTCCACCTGCAGGGCGACATGCGGACCGTGCGCGTCGGCCACACCTTCGACGCGGTGTTCGTCCACGACGCGGTGGCCTACATGACGACCGAGGCCGACCTCCGGGCGGCCGTGGAGACGGCCTTCGCCCACTGCCGACCTGGTGGGATCGCCGTGTTCGTGCCCGACGACACGGCCGAGACCTTTGAGGCGACGACCGACCACGGTGGGACCGACCATCCCGACGGGCGGGGGGCGCGCTACCTCGAATGGGGATGGGATCCGGATCCCGGCGACACCTGGGCCGTTTCGGAGTTCACGTTCGTCCTGCGCGATGCCGACCAGTCCATCCAGGTCGTGCACGAGACCCACCGGTGGGGAGTGTTCGGCCGCGACGTCTGGCTCCGGCTGCTCGCCGAGGCGGGCTTCGAGGCCCGCGCCGTCACGGAGCTGACGACCGAGGACCGGACGCCGCGGGAGCTGTTCGTCGGCCACCGGCCCTGACGCATCCCGCCGGCCCGCCTGGGATGCGATCACCCGTGGGTGCGATGATCGTCGGGACGTCGGACACCCTGCCGACTCTTCTGGGGGACGGATGAAGTTCGGGATCTTCTACGAGCACCAGATCGGCCGGCCCTGGGAGGCCGACACCGAGCAGCAGCTCATCCAGGACGCGCTCGACCAGGTGGAGCTGGCGGACGCGCTCGGCATCCAGTACGTCTGGGAGGTGGAGCACCACTTCTTGGAGGAGTACTCGCACTCCTCGGCGCCCGAGGTCTTCCTCGCCGCCTGCAGCCAGCGCACGAAGAACATCCGTCTCGGCCACGGCATCATCCTCACGTCGCCCCGGTTCAACCACCCGGCCCGCACCGCCGAGCGGGTGGCCATGCTCGACCTCGTGTCGAACGGACGGGTGGAGTTCGGCTCGGGTGAGTCCTCCAGCGTCGCCGAGCTGGGTGGATTCGCCAGCAACTTCGAGGAGAAGCGCGACGCTTGGCTGGAAGGGCTCGAGGTGGCCGTGCGGTGCATGACCGAGACGCCCTTCACCGGCGTCGAGGGGCAGTTCGTCTCGATGCCCCCTCGCAACGTCGTGCCCAAGCCGGTGCAGCAACCGCACCCGCCGTTGTGGGTAGCGTGCTCGCGGCGCGACACCATCCTGCTCGCGGCCGAGAAGGGCATCGGGGCGTTGACCTTCGCCTTCATCGACCCTGAGGAGGCCCGCCACTGGGTGGCCGACTACGAGCGGACCCTCGCCGACAAGGGCGTTCCCGTCGGGCTGGCCGTGAACCCGCAGGTGGCCTGCGTGACCACGATGATGATGCACCACGACGAGGAGACGGCCATCCGGCGCGGCATCGAGGGCGCCAACTTCTTCGGCTACTCCCTCGGCCACTACTACGTGTTCGGTGAGCACCGGCCGGCCGTCACCGACGTGTGGGCCGAGTACCTGGAGAAGCGGGCCGAGGTCGGCTACGACCCCGACGTGGCGGCCCGAGCGCTGAAGGAGGAGACACTCGGCGCCAAGCTGGCTGCCGGCGACACCACCGGCCTGCGGGGAGCCATCGGCACGCCCGAGCAGGTCAGGCGCTACTTGCGGCGGTACGAGGACGCGGGTGTCGACCAGGTGATCTTCGTGCTCCAGGCGGGGCGGAACCGCCACGAGGACATCATGGAGTCGATCGAGCTGTTCGGGCGAGAGGTGCTGCCCGAGTTCGCCGAGCGCGACGAGGCCCTGTGCCAGGCGAAGGCGAAGCGCCTCGAACCCGTCATCGCGCAGGTGATGGCCCGCAAGGAGCGGGCCGCGGTCGACGTGGATGGCTACTCGTTCAAGGCCTACATCCGCCAGATGGCCGACGACACCGGCGATGCCGCCATCCGCCAGTTCGTCGACACGTTCGCCGAGGAGCGCGCCGCCGGGAAGCCCGACACCGTCCTCAACGGCTGACGCGTCAGCCGGTCGTCGGTGGCGCTGTGCTCGCCGGCGTGGTGGGCGGCGCCGGCGTCGTGGGCGGCGCCGTCGGTGCCGGTGTCGTGGGCGGCGCCGTGGGGGCCGGCGGCGGCGCCGGCGCGGGCTTCGCCGTGGTGGTCGGCGCGACCGTGGTCGTCGTGGCGGTCGGATCCGGCGTGTCGAACGGCGGGGGCTGCGGGCCGTACTTCTCGGGCTCCTTGACGCCGTCCCACACGAAGACCTGGTCACCGTTGCGGACGAGGCCGGGGAAGTACTCCGCCACGTGCATCGGGATGCGGACGCAGCCGTGCGACACCGGGTAGTTGGGCACTGCCGTCATGCCGTGCACGGCGATGCCGTAGTTGAAGTAGACCGGGTTGTACATGCGCCCCAGGTCGCCCTCCCACCAGTCGCTCTGGCGCCGGTAGAACTTGTAGGTGCCACCCGGCGTGACGGACGTGCCGCACACCTTGGTGCCGTCCTTGCGCTCGCCGCACCACTCCTTGCCGCTGCCGCTGGAGATGTGGGTGACGACGGCGGGTTGGCCGGCCTTGAACAGCACGGCCACCTGCTCGGGCAGGTACACCTCCATGTGGGTGGACGTCGCCTTCGGCCGCCGCGGCGCGATGCCCGACGGGTCCTGCATGCGGTCCCAGAGGGCCGGCGTGACGATGCCGTTGGCCGCCTTGCCCGTGGCGCCCATCACCAGCTTCTGGTACGCCCAGACGGCCTGCGTGGTCGCCGGGCCGAACGCGCCGTCGGGCAGGCCGGGATCGAACTTCAGGTCGACGAGCCGCTGTTGGAGCAGCTTCACGTCCTCCCCCCGCAGGCCCTGGCGCAGGTTGCGGCCGATGCCCACCTTCACGACCGGCGCAACGGTCACGGGGGCCACGGTGGTGGGGGCCTCGGTGACCGGGACCTCGGTGACCGGAGCCACCGTGGTGTTGAGATCAAGAACCGCTGGCGCAGGAACGAGGGTGGTGCCGGAAGCCGAGGCGCCGTCACCGGAGGGGCTGGACCCCCGCGAGGAGGTCTCGAGGCAGGCGGCCAAGATGAGTGCGCCGGCGATGATGCTCACCGGTGCCAGCCGCCTCCACTGCATGACGTTCTACTCCTACGTCGCCGATCGTTTCGCCGGGGGGTCGGCGAGACAACAGCCTCTGATCCTAGCAACCGTCCGGCCACACCCGGTGGTCGTCCGCAGAGCAGCCTCACGCGAGAGGTGGCTCTTCCCCGCCCGGGGTGATCGCCCGCAGCTCGCGGCGCAGCGTGAACATGTCGCGGAGCAGCTTGACGATGACTGACGGAGAGCTGAGGGTGGAGACGCCTCGGGTCCGCGGGAAGTAGTCGACCCCGAACTGCACCACCTTGTACCCGTTCCGGGTGGCGCGCACGATGAGCTCGGCGTCGATGAACGAGCCCTCGCTGGCCAGGGTGACGTGGTCGATGACGCGGCGGTGGGTCAGCTTGAAGGCGAAGTTGATGTCACGCATGCGGATGCCGAACAGCAGGCGGACCAGGCCGTTGTAGATGGCCGAGTAGACCACCCGGACGTACCCCTCACCGGTGCGGTCGAAGCGGTACGCAGAGACGATGTCGGCCTCGTAGTGCCGCATCACTCGGCACGCCTTGGCCAGCTCGTCCATGTCGAACGGCAGGTCTGCGTCGCTGTAGAGGACGAGCTCGCCCTTCGCCTCGGCGTACCCCGTCTTCAGGGAGCCACCGAGCTTGCGGTTCTTCGGATGGTGCACCACGCGCACCCGACGGTCGGCGGCCGCCATCTCGTCGGCGATGCGGCCGGTCGCGTCCGTCGACGCGTCGTTGATGATCAGCACCTCGTAGTCGCCGATCTCACCCTGCTGGATGAGCAGCTCGCCGGCCTCCCGCGCGGCGCCGACCGCCCGACCGATGTACTCCTCTTCGTTCCACATGGGGAAGAAGATCGTGAGCGAGGAGAACAGCGGCTCGGGCACGGCCGCGCAGGGTACCGGTACAGTCCCCCTCGGTGACGAGCAGGGACGCGGTAGCGGGACTGGCGGTCACCGCAGCGGACGTGCGGCGGGCGGCCGACGCCATCCGCGGGCACGTCGTGCGCACCCCGACCCTGGAGTCGGCCACCTTGTCGGTCATCACCGGCGCTCGCATCTGGTTGAAGTTCGAGAACCTCCAGTTCACCTCGTCGTTCAAGGATCGCGGTGCCCTCTACCGGCTGCTGCAGCTCACCCCCGACGAGCGGGCGCGGGGGGTCGTGGCCTGCTCGGCCGGCAACCACGCCCAAGGGGTCGCCTTCCATGCGACGCGCCTCGGCATCCCGGCCACCATCGTGATGCCGCGGCTCACGCCGAACATCAAGATCGCCAACACCGAAGCGCTCGGCGCCACCGTGGTCCTCCATGGCAACGATCTGGGTGAGTCGATGGCGCTGGCCGACGAGCTGCAGCGGACCAAGGGACTCGTCTGGGTGCCGCCCTACGACGACCCGTTCATCGTCGCCGGCCAGGGCACCACGGCACTGGAGATGTTGGAGGATGCGCCCGACCTGGAGGTGCTGGTGGTGCCCGTCGGCGGTGGTGGCCTCCTGGCCGGGATGGCCGTCGCGGCCAGGGACGTCCGGCCCGGCATCGACCTCATCGGCGTGCAGAGCGCCCTCTACCCCTCGATGGTGGACGAGGTGCAGCACCTCGACCTCCCCATCGGCGGGACGACCATCGCCGAGGGCATCGCCGTCCCCAAGGCGGGAGGGCTCACCGCACCGATCATCGCCGCCCTGGTCGACGACCTCGTGATGGTCAGCGAGGAGCGGATCGAGGACGCGATGAACCTGCTGCTCGACATCGAAAAGACAGTCGCCGAGGGCGCCGGTGCCAGCGGGCTGGCCGCCGTGCTCGACGACCCGGCGCGCTACGCCGGCCGCAACGTCGGCATCGTCGTCACGGGCGGCAACGTCGATCCCCGCGTGCTGGCGTCGGTCATCATGCACGGACTCGTGCGCTCCGGCCGGCTCAGCCGCATCACCGTGGCCGTCACCGATGTGCCCGGGTCGCTCGCTGGGCTGGCCACCATCATCGGCGACCAGGGCGGCAACATCGTCGAGGTCGCCCACCAGCGCATGTTCTCCGACCTGTCGGCCAAGAGCACCGAGATCGAGATCGCGGTCGAGGCACGCGACCGCCTGCACATGGACCGGATCATCGGAGCTCTGCGCGAAGCCGGCTACGCCGTGACGCCGGGCCGTGCCTGATCGGTACTGACGCGAGTTGACACCCGTTTCGGGGGTCAACTCGCGTCAGATCGGGCGGTGCCCCGAGCGGGAGGGCCTGCGCAGCCGGTAGGTTCCGGGCGCCATGGCGACCTCGCTCCCCCCTCCGGGCGCGTCCCGACCCCGACCTCCGCTCGCGCCGCCGACGAGCGGCGCGGTGGATCCGTCCGAGCTGGAGGGCTCGACCACCGACGACGAGCGGGTCGACGCGCCCCCAGCCGCCGTGACCGTCGTGCCGGTCACACCCATAGCCATGACGGCAAGGCCGCTCTTGCCGCCCCCGAGGCCCGACACCGCCTGGCCGGACGTCGACGACGAGGAGCGCAAGCGTCACGCGCGACGCCAGCGCTGGATCCTGGTCATCGGCTACGGGCTCGTGGCGTTCGCGCTGGGTGAGATCTCGTACACCGCGTGGCTGCTCGGAAATCCCCAGACCTGGGTCGTCTGGATCGCCTTGACCATGGCCCCGGCCGTGCTCACCGTGCTGGCCGCCCTCACCGGCTGGCGGGCAGCCATGCCGCTCGCCGTCTTCTCCGCGGCGTGGTACCTCGTGGTGGCCATCGTCGCGCTGGCGTTGCAGCCGTCCCTCGGCTTGCCCCAGGTGGTGACGGCCATCGCCGCCGTCGCCGTGACGGCGGCGGCATGGGCCACGGCGCCGGCCGAGGTTCAGGAGAGCGCGGGCGAACCACCGCTGGTGAACACCGCCGGCTGACCGCCCGTGTGCCAGAACACGACGTCCGTGCCGGCCTCGAACCGGCCCTCGACGGCCATGCCCAGCAACCCGGCGAAGCCCTTGCCGGTGTAGGTGCGGTCGAGCACCCAACCACCGTGGCGGGCGGCCCAGGTGATGGCCGCGTCACCGTCCTCCGTCGGCGCGGCGTAGCCCGCGCCGAGCCAGCCGGCCTCGACGGTCGTCGTCTCGTCGA
>CAZTVJ010000516.1:0-5122 GCA_964616935.1 uncultured Acidimicrobiales bacterium
GATGGACCACTTGGCCGAGCTGTACCTCGAGCGGTACGACCGGCTGCGGCGCTTCCCCCCGGCGCACGCCCGACGTCGGTCGTGGGGCGCGGGCCGTATGATGCGAGGGTCCCGGGCCCGGCATCAAGGTGTCCGCCCGCCAGTCGAAGGAACGCCATGACCGTCGTCCTCATCGTCATCCTCGTCCTCATCGTCCTCGCCGTCGTGTTCGTGATCGCCAGCTACAACGGACTCATCGGCTCCCGCAACCGGGTCGACAACGCCTGGTCGCAGATCGACGTCCAGCTGAAGCGTCGCCTCGACCTGGTGCCCAACCTCGTCGAGACCGTGAAGGGGTACGCCGCCCACGAGAGCAAGACGCTCGAAGCGGTCGTCAACGCCCGCAACGCCGCCATCTCGGCCCAGGGTCCGCACGCCGAGGCGCAAGCGGACAACCTGCTCAGCGGGGCCCTGCGCCAGCTGTTCGCCCTCAGCGAGGCCTACCCGGACCTCAAGGCCAATCAGAACTTCTCCGAGCTGCAGGAGGAGCTGACGGCCACCGAGGGCAGGGTCGCCTACGCGCGGCAGTTCTACAACGACGCCGTCCTGAAGTACAACAACAAGATCCAGCAGTTCCCCGGGATGGTGTTCGCCGGCCCCCTGAAGTTCGCCCCCAGGGAGTACTTCGAGGCCGAGGAGGGCGCCCGCGAGGTGCCCAAGGTCCAGTTCTGACCCGCAGCAGGGTCCCGCTGGATGCATGAGCAGATTGCCGCGAACAAGCGGCGCACCTTCTACCTGATCACCGGCTTCGTGCTGCTGGTCGCCGCGGTCGGCGCGGCCATCAGCCTCCTGGTGTTCAAGGCGGGCTGGATCGGCATGGTCGTCGCGCTCGTCTTCTCGGGCGGGCTCGCCTTCAGCTCGTACTGGCAGTCCGACAAGATCGCGCTGGCCGTCAGCCGCGCTCAGCCGGCCGACCCCGCCGTCTACAAGCGGCTCTACAACCTCGTGGAGGGGCTCACCATCGCGAGCGGGCTGCCCATGCCCCGGGTCTACGTCGTCCAGGACACGGCGCCCAACGCCTTCGCCACGGGGCGCAACCCGCGCCATGCCGCCATCGCCGTCACCACCGGCCTGCTCGACAAGATGAACCGCGTCGAGCTGGAAGGTGTCCTGGCCCACGAGCTGTCCCACATCAAGAACTACGACATCCTGATCAGCACGCTCGCGGTCACCATGGTGGGCGCCATCGCCATCACGTCCGACATGGCCATCCGCGCCCTGTGGTGGGGCGGGGGGCGACGTGGTGATGATCGCGACAGCGGGCCCGGAGGTGCCATCCTGGCGCTCATCGGATTCGTCCTCCTCGCCTTGGCGCCCCTGATCGCGCAGCTCATGCACTTCGCCGTCAGCCGCAACCGTGAGTCGCTCGCCGACGTCTCAGCGGTGCAGATGACGCGTTACCCCCCCGGACTGATCTCCGCGCTGGAGAAGCTGCGGGACGACCAGACGGTCGTGGCGTCCGCCTCGCGGGCTACGGCCCACCTCTGGATCGAGCAGCCGATGGCCATGACGCCGGAGGAGGGCAAGCTGTCCCGGACGAACCGGCTCTTCGACACCCATCCACCCCTCGACGAGCGCATCGCCGCGCTCCGGGAGCTGTGATGGTGCGCCGGGTGGCGGCCCTGCTCGTCGTCGGGCTCGTGGCCGTCGCGGCGTGTGCCAACGGTAGGGAGCCCGAGAGCGTCGGCGATACGACCCTGCCGACGTTGCCGCCCAGCTTCGCGTCAACGACGCCTCCCGCCCCGACGACGCCGGACGGTTCCACCGTGGCTCCGGCCCCGAGCACCTCGACCACCGTGGCCGTCGTGCTGTGGCCCCTAACCGGCCTGGCCGGCGGCGAGGACCCTCGAGCAACACTGCCGGCGCTTGCCGTGAAGATCGACAACCACCCGAACGCTCGCCCGCAGTCCGGGCTGACGCAGGCCGACGTGGTCTACGAGGAGATCGTCGAGGGGATCACGCGGTTCTTCGCGTTGTTCCACTCGACCATCAGCGACCCCGTCGGACCGATCCGTTCGGCGCGCACCACGGACGTCGGGCTGCTCGCGCCCCTGAACCGCCCGCTGTTCGCCTGGTCCGGCGGTAACAAGGGTGTCGTCAGCGCCCTCAAGCAGGCCAACGTGGCCACCGACGTGGGCGCCAGCACGGGGAACAACTTCAAGCTGGGCGGCTACTACCGCGACGCGGGGCGCCGGGCGCCCTGGAACCTCTACACGAACACGACGTCGCTCTGGGGACTGACCCCCGACGGTGCCGCTGCGCCGCCCGCGCTGTTCAGCTACCGGCCCGCTGGCGTGGCGCCCGCCGTGATGCCGGCCGCCGGGGTCAAGCTGACCATGGCCAGCACGAAGGTCCGTTGGTTGTGGGACGCCGCGGGCCAGGCATGGGTCCGGGCCCAGGACGAGCGGCCGCACACCGATGTCGCCGGCAAGGTCATCGCGCCTCAGAACGTCGTCGTGATGTTCGTGCCCTACCGAAAGAGCCCGGCCGACCCGAAGTCCCCCGAGGCGGTCACGGTGGGGGAAGGGGCGGCCTGGGTGTTCACCGCTGGTGGCGTGGTGCAGGGCCGGTGGAGTCGCCCTGATCCATCGAAGCCCGCGACGCTGCTCGACAGCGCCGGCCAGCCGATCGCGCTCACCCCCGGCCGCACGTGGGTGGAGCTGGCCCGCGAGGGCGGCGCCACCGTGATCCCTGTCGGGGCCGATCCGGCCAGCATCCCGTACCCGAGGTGAGGCGATGACGAACCCGAGGCTCGAACCAGCCGACCTCCAGGCCGAGGCGGACAAGATCCAGTGGTTCCACACCATGGACCTCGGCGGGGGTGTGCGCACCAGAGGTCACTACGACCCCACGAGGACGTTGCCCCGCCTGGGGCTGCCCGAGCGCCTGGACGGCAAGACCGTCCTCGACGTCGGTTCGTGGGATGGGTTCTACAGCTTCGAGATGGAGCGCCGGGGCGCACGGGTGCGCGCCACGGATGACTTCTGCTGGGGTGGCAACGGCTGGGCCACGCAGGACGGGTTCAACCTCGCTCGCCGCGCGCTCGGCTCCGCGGTGGAGGACCAGCGCATCGACGTGCTGGACCTCAGCCCGGAGGCGGTCGGCGGGACGTACGACATCGTGCTCTTCCTCGGCGTGCTCTACCACATGGCCAACCCGTTGCTCGCGCTCGAGAAGGTCCGTTCCGTGGTGGGCGGCATGGTCGTGGTGGAGACCGAGGTGGACATGCTCTTCACCCGGCGGCCGGCGGCGGCGTTCTTCCCGACCACCGAGCTGAACGACGACCCGACCAACTGGTGGGCGCCCAACGTGCCCGCTGTGCTCGGCATGCTGAAGGCGGCCGGGTTCGCTCGCGCCGAGGTCGTGTGGAAGCGCCCGGCCGCCGTGCGCGCCGCCCGCTGGGGTCGCGAGGTGCTGCGGGGCCGGTTCCTGCCGCCCCTCAAGACGCTCCAGCAGGACCGCTTCGTCTTCCACGCCTGGGTTTGAGGAGCGCAGTACGACCTGTGGTCCGGCGGGGTGTCCCCGTAGACTCCTGTCATGGCCGAGCAGCCCGTCGATCCGTCACCTCGCAGCACCGGTACGTTCCGCGTGAAGCGTGGCCTGGCCGAGATGCTGAAGGGCGGCGTGATCATGGACGTCGTCGATCCGGAGCAAGCCAAGATCGCCGAGGATGCCGGAGCCTGTGCCGTCATGGCACTCGAGCGGGTGCCGTCCGACATCCGCCGTGATGGCGGGGTCGCCCGTATGAGCGACCCCGAGATGATCGAGGCCATCAAGGCGGTCGTCACCATCCCGGTGATGGCCAAGGCTCGCATCGGTCACTTCGTCGAGGCCCAGATCCTCGAAGCGCTCGGCGTCGACTACGTCGACGAGAGCGAGGTGCTCACCCCGGCCGACGAGGCCCACCACATCGACAAGTGGGCCTTCACGGCACCGTTCGTCTGTGGCGCGACGAACCTCGGTGAGGCCCTGCGTCGCATCAGCGAGGGCGCGGCGCTGATCCGCTCGAAGGGCGAGGCGGGCACCGGCAACATCGTCGAAGCGGTCCGCCACCTGCGCTCCATCATCGGCGACATCCGCAAGATCGGCGTAGCGGACCAGGCCGAGCAGTTCGAGTGGGCCAAGCGCCTCCAGGCCCCGCTGCCGCTCGTCCAGGAGATCGCCGACACCGGGTGGCTGCCGGTGCCCCTGTTCTGCGCCGGCGGCGTGGCCACCCCGGCCGATGCCGCGCTGGTCATGCAGCTCGGGGCCGAGGCGGTGTTCGTCGGCTCCGGCATCTTCAAGTCCGAGACGCCGCCGGTCGTGGCGAAGGCCATCGTCGAGGCCACCACCCACTTCCGCGATCCCGACATCCTGGCCAAGGTCAGCCGCGGCCTCGGCAAGGCCATGCCGGGGCTCGAGATCGCCGGCCTCGACGTGCACCTGGCCGATCGGGGTTGGTGAGCGCCTTGGCGAGGTCCGGGAGGCCGCCAGGTGGTCGGGAACCTGCGCGTTGGCGTGCTCGCGTTGCAGGGCGCGTTTGGCGCCCACGCCCGCGTCCTCACTGAGCTCGGCGCGTCACCGCGGGAGGTCCGTACGCCCGACGACCTGGCGTGCGTCGACGCGCTGGTGATGCCGGGCGGCGAGTCGACCACGATGTCGATGCTGCTCGAGTCGTCCGGGCTGTTCGATCCGCTGGCGGAGCGCATCGGCCAGGGCATGGCCGTCTTCGGCACCTGTGCAGGCATGATCTTGCTGGCTGTCGACGTGCTCGATGGTCGGCCCGACCAGCGGTGCTTCGGCGCCGTCGACGTGTCCGTCCGCCGCAACGCCTACGGTCGTCAGGTTGATTCGTTCGAGGCCGACCTGGCCGTGGACGGCCTCGAAGCGCCGTTCCACGCGGTGTTCATCCGGGCACCGGGCGTCGAGCGCTGCGGGCCGGGCGTCGAGGTGCTGGCGTTCCACGAGGGGGTGCCCGTGCTGGCCCGCCAGGGTGCGGTCACGGTCGCCTCGTTCCATCCCGAGCTGTCGGGCGATGCCCGCCTGCACGAGCAGTTCCTCCAGGAGGTCAGGGTCTGATGTCCGGTCACTCGAAGTGGGCCAC
>CAZTVJ010000517.1:0-7720 GCA_964616935.1 uncultured Acidimicrobiales bacterium
AGGCGTTCGCCGTCGCCGGCGACGGCACCCTTCGGCCCATCACCCTCGCCGAGGAGAGCGCACTGTCGTCGGGTCCGGTCCCGGCGGGACCGGCGCGGGACGAGACCAGCCGGGCGCTGACGCGTGCCTCGCGTTCCAACCGGGCCAACGCGGGGTAGACGGTGCCGTCGGAGATGCCGGACAGACCGATCTCGTGCAGGCGCTGCACCAGCTCATAGCCGTACGACTCGCGTTCGGCGAGGAGCCACAGCAGGAGCAGTGACAGCACACCCTTCAGGAGCTGCGGGTCGTGGGTGGAGGTCACTGGCTTAGGTTACGCCTACTACCTGACTATGTCTAGTAGCACGAGGGAACGACGAGGCGAACACCCGTACGGGTGCGGGCGCGGCGCAACTCCAGCGGAATCAGCGTTCGACGACCTTGCGGTGGAGGTGCGGGGAATCGAACCCCGGGCCTCAACAGTGCGATTGTTGCGCTCTGCCAACTGAGCTACACCCCCGCAGGGCTCGCTCAGGTTAGCCGAGCCTCCAACGCCTCCTGTAGGCGTTGCTGCAGCACGGCGTTGGTGACGTCACCGCGAGTCCGCTCCACCACGGCACGCAGACCGTCGAGGTTTCGCCGGAGGCCGCCCGTCAGGGCGTCCGGCAGATCGATGACGGCCAGCACACCGAACACCTCGTCCATCGTGGCCAGCAGGGACTCGGCCCGAGCCAGCTCGCCAGCGCGCAGGCGGTCCAGGAGGTGGCGGCGGAGCTCGCTCGCTGCCTCGGCCAAGCCGTTCAGCCAGGCCGGGTCCGCCACCCCGAGCTGCGTGGCCGTCGGGACGGGCCTCGCCGCGACCAGGGCGGCCGTGGCCCGGGCCTCCACGTACTCCTTGGCGGCATCGTGCACGAAACCGGCGTGGGCGACTGCGGGAAACGAGGCGACCGCCCCCTGGGCCACCCGCAGCGCCGCTTCGGCCTCGGCCGCCTTGGCCGCGGCCTGCTCAGGCTGCAGCAGGTGCACCGCGCGGATCGAGCTGGCCGAGGCCCGGATCACCGTCCGGCAGGCCGCCAGCGCCATCTCCCGCGCCCGGTTGGCCCCCTCGAGCCGCGCCGCGACCTGGGCGGTGGCGCCCGCCAGGCTCATCGACGGACCTGACTTGGTCAGGCCGCCATCCTCGACCAGCTCGAGCGCGACGACCGCAGCTCGGCGGCCCGGCGCAGCTGGACCAGGAGCAACACGTAGGCCCCGAGGGCAAAGGCACACCCGATGGCCACCCACGTCAGGTAGGTGACGCCCATGCCGAAGGCCAGGACGCTGCACACGAAGGTGGCGCCGGCGAGCAGGAGCAGGACGTTCATGCGGCGGCGACGCATGGCCTCACGTTCGAGCGCGGCGTAGCGCGCCGAACGGGTGGCCTGGCGCTGGTGGGGCCGCTGCACCGGCCCGAAGGACGACCGGTAGCCGTCGTCGTAGCCGTCGTCGTGATCCTCGTCGGCGTACTGGGGAACGCCACGGGGGTAGGCGCCGGGACGTCCGGCCGTAGGCCGGCGGGCGGCCCCGGGCTGGGCACGCAGGTAGGTGACCGAGCCGCGCGCGGGGTAGCCACCGGTGCGCTGCAACGTGCGCAGCTGGCGCTGGAAGCTGGAGATGGAGTGGTTGGGCCGGCCGTCGGTGCGGGAACGCAGAAGGGGTGGTACGAGGACCAGTACCCACATCACCGCCAAGATGACCAACACCAAGGGTGTCACGCTCCGTGCCTACCTTCTTGCTCGGCGACCGTACCCCGCTCCCCCTCGGGCGTGGCGGATGGTCGTGACGTTTCGTGTAGTTAGGTTCCCGAGCCGGAGCGACCCGGAGAACATTGCGGTTTTACTACAAACGGTGCCCCCCGTCGAGTCGCCTGCACGTTTGCCCTGCTCAGCGGCATCGGCTTCGTGACGTCAAGGTTGCGGGCGGATGCTCACCCGGCCTGGTCGACGGGCCGACGCCACTGGCCGGAGCGCCCGCCGGTCTTCTCCCAGAGCGCCAGCTCGCTGATGGTCATCCCACGGTCGGCCGACTTGCACATGTCGTAGATCGTGAGCGCAGCCACCGAGCAGGCGTGCAGCGCCTCCATCTCGACCCCCGTCCGGTCCACCGTCTCCACCTGGCTCTCCACGGCGATGTAGTCGTCGCCGATCTCGAAGTTGATCGACACGGCCCCCACGAGGAGCGGATGACAGAGCGGGATGGTGTCGGCGGTGCGCTTCGATGCCTGGATGCCGGCGACCCGGGCCACGGACAGCACGTCACCCTTGGTCACCTCTCGGTTGGCCACGGCCATGGTGGTCTCGGGCTTCATGAAGACCTTGCACCGGGCGAGAGCCCGCCGATGGGTCGGCTCCTTGGGGGTGACGTCCACCATGCGAGCGCGGCCGAGCGGATCGAGGTGGGTGAAGGCTTGGTCGGACACGGCAAGGGAGTCTAGGAGGCCGCAGCCTCCAGGCCGGCGGGCTGCAGCCGTCAGCGTTCGATGGGACCGGTCGAGACCACCTCGAAGGCGAAGGCGGGCACGCGCTTGAGCTGGTCGAGATCGTCGTCGTCCCAGCGCGGGTCGGTGGCACCGCTGATGAAGAAGTTCGACCCGTTGTCCGCGACGATCATCCCGTAGCGCCGCAGTGCCTCGAGCACGACGCGGGACTGGCCCGTGAAGCGGCTGATGTCGAAGTCCGGCCGCAAGCGAAGGCGCAGCCCCATCGGCGGCAGGCTGACGTCGGGGCTCGACGACGCGAAGTGGCGGGCCGGGAAGATGTAGCCGCGCTGGGTCTGAGCGAACGTCACGCGCAGAGCGTGGGCGATGCGACCGGATGCCACCTCGTCGTAACGAACCAGCCCCGGCAAGATCGGAAGGCCCGCGGCGTCGGCCGAGGTCCAGCCGGCCGGACGCACGGCGTTGGAGCGGAGATCCCAGCGAGCGCCGGACTGCGCCGCCCATCCGCTCCCCGACCGCTGCGCGGCGAACAGCTCGAACAGCTGGCACGTCCCCTGTTGCAACGTGAGGACGTGGCGGTCGCTCCCGCCCTCGACCGGCGCGTTCAACGGGATCGGGAACGGGCCGGGGTCGCTCTGGCTGCCGTAGGCGGTGTACGTGATGGGCACGAGCGGCTGCGTCTCGGGCACGACCACGTAGGGGATGCCGTAGTCCGGGTTGCTCCCGAAGTCGGGATGGACGAAGGCGCCCCCGATCGTGATGAGCTTGTTCAGGTACATCGCCGAATCGGCACTGGCCGGGTAGGCGCTGATGTCGGTGTTCCACGGGTTGTCACCCGGGAAGACGGGGCAGCCGCCCAGGACGGGCCCGTCGGACGCGCACGACGTCGATGTCTCGCCGACGGTGCAACCGGCGCGGACGGCCTTGGACGACGCTTGCACCCCGCCGCCGTCCCATCCTGTGGGTGTGGCGACGTCGGGTGGCCGGCCGCAGGCCACGACGAGCAAGCCGGCGGCCACGAGCACCGCACCTCGCCTGAGGATCACTCTGTCTCCAACCTGCCCGCAGGAGCGACCGTAGCCGTTGCGTGGCGTCGTCCTCAGCGTGTGTTCACCAGGCGACGGACGTCCGCGGCGAACCACGAGGCGACCTCCCGCGACCCCGCATCGAGGAGGTGGGGGCAGCGATGCTGGGAGTACTCCGGATGGGCGGCGATCACCGCGGGGTAGTCGACCAGCCGGAGGTTCGGCCAGCGGGTCACGGCGGCCCGAAGCGTCTGGTTGAGCTGGAGGAGGGTCTGCTGGTAGCCGGCCGAGCAGTCGAGCGTGCGGCCGTAGAGGGTCCAGACCACCGTGCGGGACCGTGCCAGGTGGAGCACCTGATCCACCAGACCGGCGAACTCGGCCCGCCGCGACACCGCCTGCGAGTAGCCCTGCAGCACGACGATCACTTCGGCGCTGGTGCCACCGGCAGCGGCCAGGGCCTGGACGCCGTCGGCGAGCGGCGACCCCCGTTGGACCCTCGACCAGGTGATCGGGCAGCCGACCGTGGCCAGTGCGTTGGCCAAGCCGTTGCGGACGAGGTCGTGGCCGACCGAGTCGGCCAGCAGCGCCACACGGCACGGCCGGTTCCTCAGCCTGGCCGCGACACCGGGCGCCACGGCGGGAGGCGCGATCGGCTGGGCCACGACCGGCGGCTGCACCTCGGGCGAGGCGGCCGGGAGCGGGGCTGGAGGGGCGAGCGGCGGTGTGGCCAGGGTGGGGGCCGCCGGTGATACGGATGGGTTCGTCCCGGATCGGGCACCGCTCGCGGGGGCTGCCACGGCTGTCGACGCCGCGGGCGCGCCTGGCACCGTTGGCGGCGGCACGCTTGGGGGCGGCACCGCGGTCGTGGGCACCGTCGTAGCCAGCGCAGTCGTGGAGGCCGTGGCCGCCACCGGCGCCATCGATGGCAGCGCCTCGATCGGTGTCGTCCCCAGCGAGGTTGCCACGAACGGCCCAGACGGGCTGATGACCACGAGCGCGTCGCGTCGGGCGGCACAGGAGGACACGACCAAGCTCGCGACCAAGCCGAGAAGTGCGAGTGTCAGGGGTGCGACCCGGCGGGCGGACGACGGTCCTGCGACGCCACCTGGCGCATCCTGGTCACCGAGGGACCGGCACCAAGGCATCCCATATCCGTTCGAACGCCAGTCGGTACTTGCCCTCGTTGAACACCCCGCTGCCCCACTCCTCGTCGCATCGGGCGTCGATGGCGGTGATGCCTCCCCGGCGGGCGACGCTGACATGAGCGACGACCGGGAGATCCTGGGGCTTCGCGAGCGGCATGCCGAGAATGCGCGTCTTCGTCCTGGATCCGAAGTGGATCGTCAGCAGACCGTCGCGCGACCCTTCGAGCCTTCCGCCGATCAGCCGGGCCTGGCTCGACAGCCTCGCTACCACGGCGTCGACCGGCGCTGACTCGGTCCAGGCCATCGCCGCCGATGCGCGCGAGGTCGGCGCGGCGAGTGCAGCTCCTGGCTGCGGCTGCGGCTGCAGACCTCGACCGGACAGCGCCGCCACGACCTCGCCGACGAGGTCGTCCCACGAGCCGGATCGCTGCGGGATGGCGTTCAGGTAGGCGACCCACTGCAGATCGGGAACGATCGTCGAGGGCTCCGGCATCGACGCACCGTCGACCAGGACGGGGAAGACAGGCTTCTGGTACTGCTGCGCGTTCCCGAGCTCACGGCGGATCCATGGCTGATCGCCGAGGGATTGGTGCCAGCCCGGCCCGATCACGGCGAGGACGGCCGCGCATTCCGACAGGGCCTGATCGATCGACTGCGGGAAGCTGGCACCGGCGGGGACGTCGTCCTCGTCGAAGAACACCCGCGCGTCGCCGTACAGCTCACCCAGGTCCGTCGCGAGTCGCCGCGCGCTCGGACCGCTGTCCTCCCGCCGATAGCTGATGAAGACGTCAACATGCCCACCGATCGATGTCACGAAGCCCCCGCCGCCGTTGTCTGTTCAGCCGCCGATCTGGCTCATCGACCGGTTCGGGCGCAGGAAGGTCACCTGGCCGATGGCGTGGCCCGCCCACTTCGTGCCGACTGCTCGAGTGATCTCCGTCGCCAGATCGTCGTCGCTGCCACCGCCGCGCAGGATGGCCCGCAGATCGAACTCCCGCGTCTCGAACAGGCAGGTGCGGAACTGACCCTCGGCCGTGAGGCGCACTCGGTCGCAGTCACCGCAGAACGGCTTCGTGACGCTGGGGATCACGCCGACATCGCCCTTGCCGTCGAGATAGCGCCAGCGGTCGGCCGGGGCGGCCCCGCGGTTGGGTACCAGCTCGAGCGGGTAGACCGCCGCGAGCATGGCCACGATCTCGTCCTGGCCGACGACCTTGCCACGGTCCCATGCGCCGGACGCGTCGAGCGGCATGAACTCGATGAAGCGCACACTGATGCCGGTGTCGCGCCCCCACGTCGCGATGTCGACGACCTCGTCGTCGTTCACGCCGCGCTCGACCACGCAGTTGACCTTGACCGGGTCGAACCCGGCTTCCTTCGCGGCCTCGATGCCGTCGAGCACTCGCTCGAGGTCGTCACGCCGCGTGATGGCGTGGAACCGCTCGCGCCGGAGCGAGTCGAGCGAGACGTTCACCCGGTCCAGTCCGGCGGCGCGCAGCTCGTGGGCGAGCAACCGGAACGTGGCGCCGTTCGTGGTGATGGAGAGGTCCGGCTTCTGGCCCGCGAGGGGGCTGTCGCCGCTGGCCGGCAGCCGCAGTCGAGCGAGCTTGGCCACGAGCACCGGCAGGTGGGCACGAACCGTCGGCTCACCACCGGTGAGTCGGAGGCCATCGACGTTGAAGCGCTCGACGAAGACGCGGGCGAGGCGCTCGAGCTCCTCGAAGGTGAGCAGGTCCTCCCGCGGGAGCCACTGCATCCCCTCGGAGGGCATGCAGTAGGTGCAGCGGAAGTTGCACCGGTCGGTGATGGAGATCCGCAGGTCGCGGATGGTTCGGCCGAACGGGTCCACCAGGTCGTGCGGGTCGGCCGGATGCATCACCCTGCAGCGTAGGCGGCCGCCACCGAGAACACGACTCGATCCGTCGACCGGCGCATCAGACCGAACCGAGGATGAGGGTGGGGACGTCGCCGCCAGGCGCGACACCGTCGCCATCGGCCAGGACGGCCAGGGCGTTGGCGGCGGCCGTTGCGGCCAGCTGGTGGCTGCCCTGCGCGCCGGTCGAGCGGACGTGGAAGCGGCCGTCGGCCTCGAACCGACCGTGGACGCGGGTGAAGTGGACCTTGCCGTCCGGTCGCCGTGGCAGACCGTCGTCGGCGACGGCGAGCACCTCCGGCCGGCCCGGGTGCGCGTGCCCCATCATCTGGCGCAGCGCAGGGCGGGCGAACAGCTCGAAGCTGACGAGCGACGACACCGGGTTGCCGGGCAGACCGAACATCGGCGTGGCTACGTCGTCCGCGCCGAGCAACCCGAAGGCGAACGGCTTGGCCGGCTTGATGGCCACCTGCATCCACTGCATCCGGCCGACCTTGTCGAGCACCAGCTTCACGATGTCGAAGTCGCCCATGCTGACGCCTCCGCTCGTCACGACGGCGTCGCACGACGCGGCGGCCGCGGCGATGGCCGCGGTGAGCGCGTCCTCGTCGTCACGCTCGAGCCCGAGGTCGATGGCCTCGGCGCCGGCCTGGATCACCAGCCCGAGCAGCATGGATCGGTTGGACTCACGGATCTGGCCAGGCTCCAGTGGTCCGCCCCCCTCGACCAGCTCGTCGCCGGTCGAGATCACGCCCACCCTGGCCCTCGGGAAGACCGGGACGTGGAGCACGCCGATGCTGGCGAGGACGCCGAGGTGCGCCGGCTTCAGCTCGGTGCCGGCCTCGAGCACCATCGCGCCGGCCACCACGTCGTCGCCTGTGCGGCGGACGGCATCGCCAGCGCGCACCGATCGGTGAAGCCGAACCCGACCTCCGGGCAGCTCCTCGCTGTCCTCGACCATCACCACGGCATCGGCACCAGCCGGCAACGGGGCCCCGGTCATGATCCGTAGTGCCTCACCCGGACGCAGCGCAGGGGCGGGCGGGGCGCCGGCAGCGAGCACGCCGACGACCTCCAGCTCGACCGGTGCGCCCTGCGTGTCGGCCGCGTGCACCGCGTAGCCGTCGACGGCGGTGTTGTCGAAGGGAGGGACCATCTCGGGCGAGGTCACCGTCTCGGCCAGCACGGAGCCGAGCGCCTCGCGCAGCGGCACGGTCCTGGG
>CAZTVJ010000518.1:0-2871 GCA_964616935.1 uncultured Acidimicrobiales bacterium
CCGAACGGCTCGGGCAAGTCCACCCTCGTGAAGGGCATCCTCGGGCTGGCCGAGCAGCTCGCGGGGTCGATCTCCCTGTTCGGGGTCCCGGCCGCGTCGTTCCAAGAGCGATTCCGCATCGGCTACGTACCCCAGGGCCAGACGTCGAGCGGGCCGCTACGAACGACCGTGACCGAGGTCGTGACCAGCGGCCGTCTCGCGCGCAAGCGCCGGTTCCAGCGGATCACCGCGGCCGACCGGCTCGCCGTGGGCCGCGCGATCGAAGTCGTCGGCTTGGGCGATCGGGCCGGAGTAGCGGTGTCCGAGCTGTCGGGCGGGCAGCATCGGCGCGCCCTCATCGCCCGCGCCTTGGCCTCCGAGGCGGAGGTGCTCATCCTCGACGAACCGTTGGCTGGTGTCGATCATGCCAGCCAGGTCGAGCTGGCCGACACGCTCGCCGAACTCGTGGCGGGTGGGGCGACGGTCATCGCGGTCCTCCACGAGCTCGGTCCGTTGGCGCCACTGGTGACACGGGCGGTCTGGTTGAGTGGCGGGCGGGTGGTCTACCGGGGCGACCCCGCACGGGCCGAGGCAGAGCTCGGTGACCTCTCCGACCACGACCCCCATGGTGGACTCCCGGCCCCGGCCGGGCTCGGCTTCCAGCGCTGATCGTGGACATGCTGCAGTACGACTTCATGCGCCGGGCTCTGGTGGCCGCCGTGCTCGTCGGCCTCACCGCGCCGGCGGTCGGGGTGTTCCTGGTCCAACGCCGGCTGACCCTCATCGGTGACGGGCTCGGCCACACCGCGGTGGCCGGCGTGGCCCTCGGCCTCGTCCTCGAGCGGTCGCCCATCGTGTTCGCGCTCGTGGCCGCGGTCGGCGCCGCAGTGGTCGTCGAGGTCCTCCGGCTGAAGGGCGGATCGGCCGGCGAGGTGGCCCTGGCCATCGTGTTCTACGGCGGCATCGCCGCAGGCGTGGTGCTGGTGAGCCGCGCCCCAGCGGGCGGTCGCAACCTGAACTCCTACCTCTTCGGCGCGATCACCACGACGACGACGGCCGATCTCGTCGTCTTCGGCTTGCTCAGCGTCGTCGTGCTCGTGCTCGTCGTGGTGCTCGGTCGCGAGCTCTTCAGCATCAGCAACGACGAGGACTACGCCCGCGCCACGGGCTTGCCGGTCGTCCGCCTCAACCTCGTGCTTGCCGTGCTCACCGCCCTCACGGTGGTGGTCTCCATGCGCATCGTCGGTGTGCTGCTGATCAGCGCGCTGATGGTGGTGCCGGTGGCGACGGCCCAAGTGGTCTCGCACAGCTTCCGTAGCGCCCGCCTGGCCGCCATCGGCGTCGGCGTGGTCGTGGCGGTGGCTGGCGTCTCGCTCTCGTACTACGCGGACACACCGTCGGGGGGCACCATCGTCGTCCTGGCCATCGCGGTGTTCCTGGCGGTGACGGCGGGCACGGTCCTCGCCAACCGGCTGCGGCGGGTTCGCCACGGCCGGTCCGTACCCGCGCTCGAGCTGGACGACGGGGGAGGGACAGCCGGCGTTCTCAGTCGTTCCGAGAACGGCTGGTAACCTGGTTGCATGGTGAACGACCTCGACCGCATCGCGGTGCAGCGGCTGCGGCGCGACGGTCAGCGGTACACCGACAACCGTCGCCAGCTGGTTGCCCTCCTGGCCGAGGTGGATGCTCCCGTGACGATCCCTGAGATCCTGCACGACCGGCCGGATCTGGCCCAGAGCTCGGTCTACCGCAACCTGGCCGTGCTCGAGCGGGCCGGACTCGTGCATCGCATCGTCACGTCGGACGACTGGTCGCGCTACGAGCTCGACCATGCACTCACGCATCACCACCATCACCTCATCTGCTCGGGCTGCGGGCTCGTGCGTGACTTCACCGTCTCACCTCGCCTGGAGCGTTCCATCGATCAGGCCCTGGCGAAGGTGGCCACCGTCGAGAGCTTCCACCTCGATCACCACCGGCTCGACCTCGTCGGTCGGTGCGAGGCGTGCGCGAGCGAACATCCGGCCGGGCGCTTGTAGCGTCGGGTCCATGCGTCGCGCTCCACGGCTCCCCGTCGTTCCGCCGTGGGTGCCGGCCGGGCACATCCGGGAGCTACCCGGCCGGGGCGAGGTGTTCTATCGGCACCACCAGGGTGGTGAGCCGGGTGCGCCGACGTTGTTGTTGCTGCACGGCTGGACGGCCAGTGCGGACCTGCAGTGGTTCACGTCGTACCGGGCGCTCGGCTCGACGTACCCGTTCGTGGCCATCGACGTGCGCGGTCACGGCCGCGGCCTTCGCTCCGAGACGCCGTTCACGCTGGAGGATGCCGCCGACGACGGGGCGGCACTCGTACGGGCGCTCGGCATCGAGGAGGTCGTCGCGGTCGGCTACTCGATGGGTGGCCCGCTCGCATTGCACACCGCCCACCGCCACCCGGACCTGGTGCGGGGTCTTGTCCTGGCCGCGACCGCCCTCGAGTTCCACACCGGCACCCTGCGGGCCCGGGGGCTCTTCCTCGGCGTCCTCGAGAGCGTGCTGCGGTCTCGAAGCTGGAAGTGGCTGGGGCGCCGCTCGCTCGATCGGCTGGAGCGCCAGCAGCCCGACCTCGCACCCTGGCTCCCCTGGGTAGCCGCCGAGTTCCACCGCGGCGACGCCACCGCGCTCACCCAGGCCGGCCGCGCGCTGCGTGCGTTCGATGCCCGGCCGTTCGCCTCCGGTCTCGGCGTGCCCGCGGCGGTGCTCGTCACCACGAAGGACCAGCTCGTCACGCTGGACCGCCAGGGCCGGCTCACCGATGCCCTCGCGGCGACCTCGGCGGAGATCGCGGGGGACCACTTCGCCTTCTGGGGCAAGGCCGACGAGTTCGCGGCGACGCTGCTCGGGCTCGTCGAC
>CAZTVJ010000519.1:0-8916 GCA_964616935.1 uncultured Acidimicrobiales bacterium
CCGGCCACGAGGCCGCCGGCATGGTCGCCCAGCTCACCGTGGGCTGACGTTCGAAGGATCTGTCTCCTCGCGCGACCAGCGCCAGACGCCGACGGCGGCGATGCATGCGAACCCGAGCACGGCGAGGAAGGCCTGCAACTGCACCCCCGCCGACTCGCCCAACAGGCGCTCCCTGTCACCGATCACCCGCGCCATCCAGCACGCCGCTCCGACTGACCCCGCCGCTACGAGCGCCGCAGCGCCCGTCGTCAGAGCCGGAAGGGCCATGGCCCGAACCAGCACGAGAGCGATGAAGCCGGCCATCACGGCCAGCCAGAGACCCCCGTTCTCGAACTCCGACAGCATGAGCAGCGTCGACAGAGCCACCAAGGCGCAACCAGCGAGCAAGAGCCATCGCTGGTTCGCCAGGAGGACAGGCCCGCGCTGACGCGCCCGGCCCCACGACAGCACGACGATGAGCACGGTCGCCAGACCGAGGACCCCCGTTCGCAGGATCAGGAGGGCCGGGCTCAAGACGTCCAGTCCGGCGACGAAGAACCGCGTCGTGTCGTACCAGACGTCGAAGACGAACATGGCCGCCGCCGCGCCGACGAACCACTCGAACGCCACCCCTCTCGGTACGGAGTGGATCGCCAGCAGCACCAAGCCCGCGACCAGCGCCGCGCTCGGTGCCCAGAGGACGATCGCCTTCGCCAAGCCCGGCGTCGAATCCCAGAACTCGTCGCTGAGGCTGTTGACGGCGTCGAAGTCCTCGCTGCCGAACACGTTGACCAGCAGACCGGCGAGTCTTGCAGCGAGGGCGACGACGCTCAGCAGGACGACGAGGCGCGCGCCCTTCGCCCGTTCGCGGGCCGGCGGGGGCGCCGTAGCGGGCGGAGCCTGGTCGGGTACCGGCTCGGGCGGGACGGGCCCGGGTCGAGCCCCCTCGGGCACTTGGGACGGCTCGGGCAATCGCGGCTCGGCCGCCGCCGCGACCGCACTCGGAGGGAGCACCGGTGGTGGCATCCGGCTGACGAGCATCGCCCCGAACTCGGCCGCCGAGGATGGTCGGTCCCCGGGCGCCTTGGCCATCGCCTGGCGAACGGCGGCCGCCACCGGCGCCGCCCGCCACGAGCTGATAGCTCTCCGTGCCCGTCCTCAGGCTCCAGGCCCGCACGGTGCCGTCGTAGCCGCCGGACAGCAGGGTCTCACCGTCCGGGAGGAACGAGGTCGCCATGACCGGCGCTGCATGCCCGCGCAGCACGTAGACGGCCGCCCGGTCCCGGGTCGACCACACCCTGACCGTCTGGTCATCGGAGGTGCTGGCGAGCAGGCGACCGTCGGGGGAGAACGCGCAATCCCAGACAGCTCCGACATGGCCCGTGAGCGTGGCCTTCTCCTCCCCCGTCGCCACGTCCCAGAGCCGAACGGTCTCGTCACGCGAGCTGGACGCCAGCGTTGCTCCGCCGGGCGAGAGAGCACAGCCCAGCACCCAACCTCTGTGTCCCTCGAGCACCATCGACGACGCCAAGCTCTCCGCCTGCCAGAGCCGGACCGTGCTGTCCGAGCCCCCGGTCGCCACGACGCCGGCGCCGGCCACGCAGCACCAGATCGGGCCCCCATGCCCCGACGCCGTGGCGGTCGCCTCGCCTCCGGGCAACGACCACGACCGAAGGACACCATCGCCACCCGCGGTCAGCGCCCGACCCGTGCCGGCGAACGCGACGCTGGACACCCAGCTCGGCTGGGGCTCCAGGCGCAACGCCTCGGTCTCGCCCTCCGCCGTGGCAGCTTGGACCCAGCGGGCCACGGGCTCGAGCGGACGGGAGTACGCCGCCACGGCGGCCAGGAGCCGTTGGAAGGCCACCTCGTCGAGACCATCAGCCCACGCCGCAAGGTCGAGCGTCTCAAGCTGGCCGAACGGTATCGGCGGTTCCACGTCCTCGATGATGGCGGGGACCAGGATCCCGCGCTTCCAGCCCTTGTCGGCCTCGGCGTGCACCCAATCCGAATCGATGGACCGTGAGGACCACAGCACGATGACGCAGTCGGCCTCGTTGAGCGCCCGCGAGATCGAGCGGGAGTAAGCCGCGCCTGCCTTGATCTCGGGATCCCACCAGACGGAGTAGCCGAGCTGGTCGAGCCGTTCGGCGACGCGGTGCGCGACGCCCTTGTCGTCCCGACCGTACGAGAGGAACACCTGGCCCGTCACGCCCACCTCCACCTAGACCGAGTGGGTGGCGGACCCGGCAGATACCTTCGCGATGCGGCCCGCCTGGGCGTGCGGGCCGATGTCCACCTCGATCAAGCCTTGAAGAGCAGCTCGCTCAGCAGCCAGAAGATCGCCCACAGCACGAAGGCCGAGATGATGGCGTTCTTGTGGCTCTCGTACGGCCAGAGGTTGGGCTTGCCCGCCTTGAAGCCGCCGAGCAGCCCCAGCGCGTTGATCTCGAGCACGGCGGTGATGAGCAGGGCGATGATGAGGAACGTCGCCGCCTTGCCGCTGCTGATCGTCTGGGCGAAGCCACCGCTCACGTAGAAGTGCGAGGTGGCCACCATGAACCACAGCATCGGCACCGAGAAGATGAAGTTCTGGCGCGACGCCAGGAGGGCCTTGCGACCGGCGTCGGCCGCTCCGGGCACGGCTTCACCCTGGTTCAGGGCGTTGTAGGCGTTCTGGAGCACGTGCTTCTGGTTGCGCCAGATGACGCCCCAGACGTTGAGGAACATCACCAGGCCGAGGATGCTCCCGACGAAGATCGACAGGCCGGTGGGGCGCTTGAAGAACTCGTTGGCCCAGTAGCCCTCCTGGCCGGTGATGAGCAGCCCGAAGATCACCGTGGCCAACGCCGCCCAACGGAACCACCACAGTGCGCGCCGCGTCAGCTCGTTGAGCGCCTCGTTGCGGGCGCCCGCGCTCAGCTTGGCGAACGCAGGCACCTGGACGAGGTTGAAGTAGTAGAGCAGGCCTATCCAGGCGATCCCGACGATGACGTGTAGCCACCGGAACACACCCTGCGTCAGCCAGGTCCGCTCGAACAGCTCGATGGCGTAGCTCAACCCATACCCCCGGTGTGATGGACGTGCTGACGCGGAACGTAGCACCGGCTCCCGACGCGACGCGTGGAAACCGACCGGCAGGACTGCCCGGTAGCCTCGCTCCTTCGTGGCCCCCCAGTTCATCTACACGACCTACAAGCTCGGTCGCTTCTACCCGCCCGATCGCACCGTGCTCGAGGGCATCTCGTTGTCGTTCTACCCCGGGGCCAAGATCGGCGTCATCGGGCCGAACGGCTCTGGCAAGTCATCGCTCCTGCGGATCATGGCGGGCCTCGACGACGGCTTCACGGGCGAAGCGCGCCTCACCAGTGGGTTCTCGGTCGGCTACCTCGCCCAGGAGCCCCAGCTGGACGCGGCCAAGGACGTGCTGGGCAACGTGATGGACGGTGTGGCGGCCGTGCGCGACGTGCTTGCCCGCTACGACGAGGTCATGGCCATGTGGGGCGACGCGGACGCGGACTACGACAAGGTGGGCGCGCTGCAGGCCGAGCTCGAGGACAAGATCAACGCCTGGGATGCGTGGAACCTCGAACGCAACGTCGAGATCGCCATGGACGCACTGCGCTGCCCGCCCAACGAGTCCGACGTCACCACGCTGTCGGGCGGCGAGCGCCGCCGGGTGGCCCTGGCCCGGCTCCTGCTCTCCCACCCGGACCTGCTGCTGCTCGACGAACCGACCAACCACCTCGATGCCGAGAGCGTCGACTGGTTGGAGCGCTTCCTCCAGGAGTACCCGGGCACCGTCGTCGCCATCACCCACGACCGCTACTTCCTCGACAACGTGGCCCGCTGGATCCTGGAGCTCGACCGTGGACGCGGCTTCCCGTTCGAGGGCAACTACACCGGCTGGCTCGAGCAGAAGCAGGCGCGCCTGGCACAGGAGGAGAAGCCCGCCTCGGCCCGCCAGCGCACCCTCGAGCGAGAGCTGGAGTGGGTGCGCATGTCGCCCAAGGCCCGCCAGGCCAAGGGCAGGGCCCGTCTCACCGCCTACGACAAGCTGATGGCCGAGGCCGAGGCCGAGGAAGGTCGCGGCGACCGGCCCGAGATCGCCATCCCGCCGGGGCCGCGCCTCGGTGACACCGTCATCGAGGTCGAGCACCTCACCAAGGGGTACGGCGACCGGCTCCTCGTCGAAGACCTCTCGTTCTCGCTGCCGAAGGCAGGCATCGTGGGCGTCATCGGCCCGAACGGCGCCGGCAAGACCACCCTGTTCCGCATGCTCACGGGCCAGGAGGCCCCCGACGCCGGCCGCGTCCGCGTCGGCGACACGGTGGAGCTGGCGTACGTCGACCAGAGCCGCGACTCGCTCGACGCCGACAGCACGGTCTACCAGGAGATCACCGGTGGCCAGGACACCTTCAAGGTCGGCCATCGCGAGCTGCACGGGCGGGCCTACGTAGCCGGGTTCAACTTCAAGGGATCCGATCAGCAGAAGCGGGTGGGCGACCTGTCCGGCGGCGAGCGCAACCGGGTCCACCTGGCCAAGGTCCTGAAGGAGGGCGGCAACGTCTTGCTGCTCGACGAACCGACCAACGACCTCGACGTCGACACCCTGCGAGCCTTGGAGGACGGCCTCGAGTCGTTCCCGGGCTGTGCCGTCGTCATCAGCCACGACCGGTGGTTCCTCGACCGCATCTGCACCCACGTCCTGGCCTTCGAGGGTGACTCCCAGGTGCGCTGGTTCGAGGGCAACTTCACCGAGTACGAGGCGTTCCGGCACAAGCAGCTCGGCTCGGACGCCGACACGCCCCACCGCATCAAGTACAAGCCGATCGCGCGGTGAACCTCCGGCTGCTGCGGTCGGTCGTCGCCGTGATCTGCGTCGGCGGGATCGTCGGGATGATCGTCGGGTCGATCGCCGGGAACAACAACGGCGTGGTGATCACCTTCGGGCTGATCACCGCGGTGTCGGTGCTCGTGCTCATGGCTGTTGCCGCAGCAACGCGCTCGGCGCCGAAGGTCACCGACGAGTCCGACGAGGCGCTGGCTGCCGCGGTGGAGGGCCAGATCGACGGCCTGGTCGCCGCCGGTGCGGATGAGACGGCCGTGCGCGCGCTCGTCGGCGACGCCGTCCGGCTCGGCCGCGCCCGACGCTGACCCGAGGTTGCAGGGCGCGCCACGCCCAGTGCGGCCCGACGTGCAACCTTGGTCCCGCGCGGTGGTCGAGCCGTATCCTCCACGACGATGGACCACCCGGAGAACGATCACGCGCTGGCGGCGCGCCTGGCCACCGAGGCCGGCGCGCTGCTGGTGACGCTGCGGGCCGACCTGGTCGCCGCCGGCGTAGCCCGCTGGCGCGTGATGGACGAGGGTGATGCGCGGGCTCACCACTTCCTCGCCCATGCACTGGCCGAGGCGCGGCCCGACGACGCCATCCTGTCCGAGGAGGGTCGGGACAGCTCCAACCGCCTGGCCAACAACCGCGTGTGGATCATCGATCCGCTCGACGGGACCAACGAGTTCGGCGAGGACGGGCGCGACGAGTGGGCAGTGCACGTGGCGCTGGTCGTCGAGGGCACACCCATCGCCGCGGCGGTGGCGCTTCCCGCCATCAGCACGACCCTGGCCACCGAGCCGCGACCGCTGCTGGCACCAGCGCGCGACGGGCCGCCCCGCGTCATCACCAGCCGATTTCGCGCGCCATACGCCGCGTCGGTGATCGGTGAGGCTCTCGGTGCCCAGTACTTGCGCCTCGGTGGCGCTGGTGCCAAGGCGATGGCGGTCGTCATGGGGCAGGCCGACGTCTACGCCCATGCCGGCGGGATGTACGAGTGGGACTCGGCCGCGCCGTCCGCGGTCGCCGCGGCAGCGGGGTGCCACGTCAGCCGGATCGATGGCTCGCCCCTCGTCTACAACCAGCGCGATCCCTGGCTTCCCGACCTGCTCATCTGCCGGCCCGAGCTGGCCGGCCCGGCCCTGGACGCCCTTTGGAGCTAGTGGTGCTGGCCGAGGAGGCGCCACGATGGGGCTGTTCAACCAGGTGGTGATGGCGGCCGAGCTGCCCGCCGTGGTCGACGCCTACGCCCACGACCTGGCCACCGCGGTGTCGCCAGCGGCGGGGGCGGCCACCAAGCGCCAGCTCTACGACGACCTGCTGCACCACGACGTCGGCGCTGCCGTGGAGGCATCGAAGCAGCTCCTGGACCAGATGATGGGCGGTGCTGACTACTGCGAGGGCGTGGCAGCCCTTCGGGAGAAGCCGGTACCACGGTTCTAGTCGAACTAGACTAAGTCCATGTCCGTGAACATCCACGAGGCCAAGACCCATCTCTCGAAGCTGATCGAGCGGGTGGAGGCCGGCGAGGAGATCATCATCGCCCGCGCCGGCAAACCCGTCGCGAAGCTCGTGCCGTTGGGCCGAGCGACGGAACCGCGCAACCTGGGCATCTGGGCCGGCAAGGTCTGGATCGCGCCGGACTTCGACGATCCGCTCCCCGACGACATCCAGCGCTACTTCGACGGCGAGGACGACGACACGTGGACCTCCTGATGGACACCCACGCCCTGCTCTGGGCCCTTCAGGCCCCCGAGCGCCTGCGGGAGACGAGTCGGCAAGCGTTGGTCGATCCGTCGAACCGAGTCGTTGCCAGCGTCGTCAGCGTGTGGGAGATCTCCATCAAGCGATCGCTCGGCAAGCTCGACGCGCCGGCCGAACTGGCGGCGGCCCTGCGCGACACCCAGATCGAGCCCCTCCCCATCGGGGTCGAGCACGCCGAGCGGGTCGCCACGCTGCCGTTCCACCACAAGGATCCGTTCGACCGCCTGCTGGTGGCCCAGGCCCTCGTCGAGAACCTCGTCCTCGTCACCCGGGACGCTCAGCTGGCGGTCTACGGCATCCGCACGATGGCCGCCTGAACGGGGGCTCAGGCCCGCAGGGCCGCGATCTCATCAGCCGAGTAGCCCAGCTCGGCCAGCACCTGGGCCGTGTGCTCACCCAGCGCAGGCACAGGACCGACGGTCACCTCGAAGCCGCCGAAGTCCAAGGGTGTGGCGACGGCGCGATAGGGCGGCTCACCGTCGACGGGAGGCATGTCCACGAACGCGCCGGACGCCACGGCCTGGGCATCCTCGATCACCTCCGGGATGGTGTTGATGGGGGCCCACCACACATCATGCGCGTCGAAGCGCTGTACCCACTCCGCGAGCGTCCGCGTCGCGAACACGTCGTCGAGGAGGGCCACGAGCGCCTCGCAGTTGACGCCCCGCTCGACCGCGGTCAGGAAGCGAGGATCGTCGGCCAGGTCCGGGCGCTCGAGTGCAGCCACGAGGCCAGGCCAATGGCGGTCCTGCTCGAGGCCGAGCAACCAGAAGCCACGCTCGTCGCCCGCGCGATAGCAGTTGACGAGCGGCGCCGGCTGGCGCTCCCGCGGACGGGTGCGCTGGATCTTGCCGAAGCGCAGGTAGATGCCGATGTCCCAACCCATGCAGTAGATGCCAGCCCGTAGCAACGACGTGGCGACGAGGCCGCCCGTTCCCGTGCGCTCACGGTGCAGCAGTCCGGCCAGGACGCCGGCCACCATGGTGATGCCGGTGACGTGATCGCCCATGCCGCTACGCACCCCGGGCGGCAGCGTTCCCGGCGTGACCAGCGTCTGCGCCATGGACGAGCGGGCCCAGAACGCGCCGACGTCGTAGCCCGGTCGATCCCGGTCCGGTCCTTCCAGGCCGTAGCCGGTGAGGCTGGCGTAGACGAGGCGCGGGTACCGCTCGCCGAGGGCGACGTGGTCGAGGCCGAGCCGCTCGAGGGCGTCCGGGCGAAGGTTGGTGACGAAGACGTCGGCGGTGGCGAGCAACCGGTGCATCGCATCCCTTCCAGCGTCGGTCCGCAGGTCCAGCACCACCGATCGCTTGCCCCGGTTGTCGAGCTCGAACGGTGGCGCCGACGCGACCGTGAGCCCGAGCGCACCGAAGATGCCTCGCTGGGGATCGCCGGCCGGCGACTCGACCTTCACGACATCAGCGCCCCAGTCAGCCAGGATGCCGCCGGCCGCGGGCCCGGCCACCCACATGGCCAGCTCGACGATGCGATACCCGTTCAGCACGCTGGCCCCCGCACCTTCGCCATCACGCCCCGTCGACCTTCTGCGGGCGAGCACCCACATCTGATGTGGGTGCTCGCCCGCAGAAGCACCGGGTTGGGATGGCCCCGCGGCGCCGAACCATCACAGGATGGTCACCGTGCCGGCGCCACCGTCGACCTCGACCAGGGCGCCGTCGGGGATGCGACGGCTGGCGTCGGTGACCGACACCACGCACGGGATGCCCAGCTCCCGGCTGACGATCACGGCGTGGCTGTTCATCGCTCCCACGTCGACGACCACCGCGATGGCGGGCACGAAGAGCGGCGTCCAGGCCGGATCCGTCTGCGGAGCGACGAGCACGTCGCCCGGCTCGAGCGCGAACGGATCCCCCGGGTCGGTGATGATGCGAGCGCGTCCGCGCGCCACCCCCGAGCACCCGGCGCCACCGCGCAGGACGTCACCGGGGCGGACCAGGGCCACCTCGCCGGCGCCCTTGCGAGGCAGGCTGGACAGCGGCGGCACTCCCTTGTCGCCCTCGACGAAGTAAGGCGGCTCCAGCTCGGCGAGCGCTTCCCACGCCACCTGGCGCTCGTCGAGCACGGCCCGAAACGGGACAGGATCGGCCAGGAAGGCGTCGATCTCGCTGTCCATCAGCATGAAGACCTGCTTGGGCTCACGGAGGTGGCCGGCGGCCACCATGCGGCGACCGAGCTCGAGCATGGCCATGCGCATCTCGTTGACCACCTTGATGCAATTCGTCTTCGACCGCTCCCGCCACCCGAGGAAGCGGATGGCGGAACCCTGCGCCGCCAGCAGCGTGGCGCGAGCCGTCGCATCGTCGCCGATGGCGGCGAGG
>CAZTVJ010000520.1:0-5053 GCA_964616935.1 uncultured Acidimicrobiales bacterium
CCGATGTCGCCGAGGCCATGCTCCGGCTACGTGCGGTGAAGGAGCGGCGCAACGTCGACAGCGTCGCCCTCTCCCGGGCCCTCGCACCGAGCCGTCGTCGCCTCCAGATCGAGCGCCGGCTGCAGCGCACACCCCGGCCCGCCGCTCCGGTCGGCACCTGGCGCACGAGCGACCACGGATGACCGCGCGTCCCGCACTCAGTGGTGAGGCACGGTCGGCGCCTCAGGGCTCGACCGACCTCGTGCGCCGCGTGGTCGCCGCCCACGAAGTCGGTGATCGGGCCGAGGTCGAGGCCGTCGCGGCCGAGGCCCGCCGATCGGGCTGCTGGCGGACGGTGCTCGCCGCCTACCTCGAGGCCGGTGGATCGCTCCAAGCGGCCCGTCAACGTCTGCCCGGCGCGGTGGCGGCCAACGAGCCCGGCCGAGGCCCCATCGTCGCGGGGGACTACGGGCGGCACCTGGCGGCCGTGTTGCGCCGGCTCGCCGATGCAGAGGCCGCCAGGGTTCCCGCAGAGCCCCTCGTCGACGTCGACGCTGACACGGAGGGCCCGGCGTGACGGTCGAGCTGCTCAGCGTCGATGTCGAGCGCCGCCTCGTCGCCGGGTGGGCGACGCGGTGGAACTCGCCGGCGCGCAACGCCGGCGGGCTCGCGTTCCAGTTCGCGCCGGGCTCGTTGTACGCCGAGAGCGTGGTGGCGGTCACCCGTGATCACGACGCGTCCCGACTGGTCGGCCGGGTGATCGAGGCAGCCGAGCACGACGACGGCCTGGTGGTTGTTGCCCGGATGGCCCGCTCGCGGGCGGGCGACGAGGCGCTTGCCCTGGTCGACGATGGCGTGCTCGGCGCGCTCAGCGTCGGTGTCCGTGGGATCGAGTTCGAGCTCGTGGACGGCGATGACGGCGAGCGGCGAGTCCGGATCGTGCGGGCACGGTTCCTCGAGGTGGCGCTCAGCCTCGAGGGCCGGGTACCGGGCGCCACGGTGCTGTGGTCGGATCCGCCGCCAACGCCACTTCTCATCGAGCCGGCCTCGTCGGCCGCCCGGCTCCTGGAGTTGGCCAGCGAGCAGCGGTCGGCCTGGGCTCGGGCGAAGCTCGAGCAGCGGGCCGCCGAGGCCGAGGTGGCCGAGCGCCGCCTGATCGCCGTTGGCTGCCCCGCCGCTCGGGCCCGCCAGGCAGTTCTTGCCGTATCCGATCCCAGGCCACTCGCCCAGGTCGTGGCGTCCGCCGCAGCGTTGGGTGACGCCTGGCAGGTCGCGGCGGCCACGTTTGTGGCCGCACAACGGGACGACACCGACGCGGTCGCCGAAGCGCTCCGTGGCGAGGTGCGTCTGTGATCGCGGCAGGGAGCTCGCCACTGGGTGATGCGGATCCCTTGGTGGTGTCGGGCTCCCTGCCGCGCCCGCGCCGCCGTTCGCCTCCACGCCGTCATGGCACTCGACGCCCACACCACAACGTCGGCTTGTCCTGCTGGCGGCGGAAGGCTCCGACGCTGGCACGGCTCTAGCCTCCCAGCATGATCCTGGTCGTGGCGGTCGTGGCCGCCTTCAACCTCGAGGACTGGCACTGGCAGCTTGGCACCGTGGGGGAGTGGGTGGCCGGGCTGGCGACGGTCACGGCGGTCTTTGTGGCGCTCTGGCTCCCTCATCGCGAGCGGCGGCTCGAGCAGCGGCGCCGCGAGTGGGAGTCCAGGGCGAAGGACCTCGACGAGACGCGCCGTGTCGCGATCATGCTCCGCCTTCGGCCCAGGAACTTCTTCCTCGGTGAGAACTTCGGCCAGATCGCAGCGGTCGCAACGGTCCTGAACGCCGTCGAGCATCACAGCGGGCTGCTCACCAGGCCTCAGGTACTCGACCTCGCCGACCGCATCATCAGCAGCACCGCCACGAAGGACCTCGATGAGCTCATCGACGAGCTGACGCGACGCCTCACGGACCTCGAGGCGCGCCCGCCGACGTGAGGATGGGCGAGTTTCACGCCGTCTGCAGCCGAGCGGGTGCTCGACGTCGTGGAGGACGCCCGGCGGAGGCTCAGGGTCCTGGAGGCCGAAGGCTCCGCAGCGCGAGGGGCCTAGAGCGCGATCTTCGGGAGGGAGGCGGGCACCTGCCAGCTGTGCGTGGTGTAGCCGACGAGGTTCGAGCCGGTCATGAAGCGCAGCGTTCCGCCCAGGCCGGCGGTCAGCGGGTAGGCCGCGAAGATGATGCTCTGTTGGCTGCCAGGCAGGCCGGTCTCGATGATGGCCTGGTCGACCTCAATGCCGTCAGCGCCGAGGTACTTGCCAGGGCTCAGCCCGGCCTCCGGCGAGTCCTGATCGACGCGGAAGCCGGGGTCGACGTCGAAGGACCACTGGATCACGAGGCACGAGCTCGGTCTGGCCGTCACCGCGGGGTTGAGCTCGAGGAAGGTGTCGACCTCCTGCACGCAGGAGTCCACGATGCCGGCGCCGCGCTCTGGTTCGGGGTCGCCCGTTTCGACCACGATGGCTGCGTCGACGCGTGCTGTCACGCCGTCGGCCGCGAAGGCCGGCTCCGACCCTGGGGTGTCCTTGAAAACGATGCCCTCGTAGCGGGGCTGTGCAGTCGTCGTCGTTCGCGGGACCGTGGTCGTCGGGCGCGGCTCGGTTGTGGTCGTGGTTGACGGCGCAACGGTGCTTGTCGTGGTCGTGGTGGCCATGCGTACCGTGGTTGCGCCGGACCGTTCTCCATCGCCGCTCGCACATGCCCCGAGCACGACCAGCCCGGCCAACAACACCGTCGCCCGCCTCATCATGCGGTCATCCTGCGCCCTTGGCGCCCCCATCCGACACGGGCCGCGCGGCCCATCTGGGCCCCGCCGCCTGCGGCATCGGTTCAGGGGTTCATGAGGCGGGCAGCGCTTGGCGCCTCGAGGTAGCTGGCGTCATCCGCGGCATCGCGGCCGACGCGAGCGGAACTGCGCCGACGGTGCCTATGAGCCACGCTTGTGAACGCGCCTTGGTGCGGCGGTCAATGAGCTTCGGGACCTCGGTCCGATGCGATCCCTTGACCCGACGCCCCGCTGAGGCCAGCCTCCTTCGACATGAGCGAACCTCTGCTGAGCGTGGCGGCAAGGCTGACGAACGCCGACTTCCCGCTCGAACCCATCCCAGAGGGCTGGCTCACCGCCCGTTGCAGGCGCCGCGGGGTTGTGTTACAACGACTGTTGAGGCGAGGCGGCGGTCAATGGGGTTATGTCGGCGGCGGGTGTGTTGTCCGTTTCGATGATTTGGCCGCGCGCGTGCCGGGGACTACCAACAACGGAGGCATGACGATGAATCGTAGGAAAGCTCTCATCGGGCTCGTGATGGCTGGGGGCCTCACCCTCGGCGTGGCCGCGCCCGCCTTTGCTGGTGACAGTGACCACCACAAGTGCAACTCGGGGCGCGGCAACGGATCAGAAGCCACGCCGGCCACCGATTGCGATCCGGGCAACTCCGGTGGGAACAACAACGGCGGCGACTGAGGTTCCCTCGCTCGAATCGTGAGTGAAGAGCAAGAAAGCCTCGGCACGTAGCCGGGGCTTTCTTGCTGAAGGCGTCACGCCCTCTGTCGGCCGCGGATCGGGGCCGTCGGGCCGAGGTCACCGTGGCACTGTTCGCTGGGCGGGTCGTCGACGTAGAGGCGGGCGACCACCTCGGCGTGGCCGTGGTTGGACCAGCGGACGTAGCCGCGGCTGGTGTCGAGCGAGGCGTGACCCATGAGGGCCATCACCGTCATCATGTCGCCCTCCGTGGCCCGGGCGATGGCGGTGCCGTAGGAGTGGCGCAGCTGGTGGGGGACCATCTTCACGCCGACCGCGGCGAAGGCGGAGACGATCCGGCGGCGCAACGAACCCACCGACGGCGGCGTAGACCGGGTCGCGGGGGAACAGCGGCCCGGGCTCGGCACCACGCAGGGCCTGGACGAGCGCCGGGTGCAGGGGCAGCACCCGATCCTTGCCGCCCTTGCCGTTGCGGACCACGAGCACCGGTGGTTGGCCCTCGGTGTCGACGTCGGCGCCGCGCAGGTTGGTGATCTCGGAGATGCGCAGCCCGGCGTAGGCGCCGAGCAGGATGGCCAACCGGGTGCTCGAGCTGTCCGAGGCGATGATGGCTTGGTGGATGGCGTCAGGGGAGGAACGAGCCCACCCAGGCGAGCACGTCGCCTCGATCCATGCGGAACACGCCGCCGGTGCCGGCGCACGTGCTGTTGAGCCCGAAGGACGTCACGCCGGCCACCACGTTGGACGGGCCGAGGAAGTTCGGGCCGCCGGAGTCACCGAAGCAGGTCCCCCCGGTGTTGGCGTTGTTCGACAGCAGCAGCGAGCCGGGCCCCGTGAAGCCGGTGTTGAGCTGGTTGAGCTTCGGGTACGCCACCATCCGCACCCGGTTGGCCACCTCCTTCCACGCCGCCGCGTCGGGGAAGCTCTTCTGCAGGCCATAGCCCACGGCGGTGAACGTGACGTCCTGCAGGCCCCGCTTCGTCGTCAGTTGATCGAGCTGGTTCAGCCCGGGCAGCGTGCCGTACGTGCTGCGGCGCACCGGCTGGTCGAGCACCACGACACCGACGTCGTGCAGGTAGAAGGCGTCTTCGTCGTAGCTGGGAATCGAGTACGTGGTGCCGTCCACGCTGGTCGGCCCCCCGAACGGGTACCCGTTGCCCGGCCGACCCGCGTCGACGTCGGCCTCGAACCAGATGGTGGCCCGGGCGGCGCCGAAGGTGCAGTGGCCGGCGGTGAGGTACACCGTCGGCGAGAGCAACGTGCCGCTGCAGCGCCACATGGGGTTGCCGGCAGCGTCGTCGGCCACCATCAGGCCGACGAACGGGTGGCCGTTGCCGTCGAGCGTGCCGTCGGTGACGGCACCGGCCGGAGCGACGGACGCCGCCAGCGCCGCCGTCCCAAGGGCCACGATGCCGAGCAAGCGTCGGGCCGTTCGCGTCTTCAACATTCGAGAACCCTCCCAGTGTCTCGTCCACGCCCAGGAAGCGGGTCGTGTGCTGGCACCGTACCCCACGCCGCGGCGACCTTCAGCCTCCGGTTCGCTTGTCGGTGAGCTCTTTG
>CAZTVJ010000521.1:0-4762 GCA_964616935.1 uncultured Acidimicrobiales bacterium
GCGCGAGCGAGTGGAGCGCCGTCCGCATCCCGCATCGGACGATCGTGGTTGGCGTCGAGCTGAAGCGAGCCCTGGACGAGCGCTACGGAACGGACGTCATCTACATCCCCAACGGCGCCGAGGCCCGGCTGTGGCGGGCCCCGAACCAGCTCCAACGATTCGGCCTCGTCGCACACGCCTACGTGCTGTTCCTTGGGCGGCTCGTACCGGAGAAGCAGTGCCACGTGCTGATCGGGGCCTTCCGACGCCTCGACCTACCGCCGGGGATGAAGCTGGTGATCGCCGGCCCGTCCTGGCACTCCAGGGAGTACGTGGCCTGGCTCCACGAGCTGGCCGAGGACGACACCGCCGTCGTGTTCACCGGAGAGGTCGAGGAGGAGGTGCTCGAGGAGCTGTACTCGAACTGCTACGCCTTCGTGCTGCCCTCCGAGGTCGAGGGCATGTCCCTCGCGCTCCTCGACGCGATGGCCTTCGGGACGTGTGTCATCGCCAGCGACATCCCGGCCAACGCCGACCTGCTCGGGGACAGCGGTGCGCTGTTCTCGACGGGCGACGTGACCGATCTCGCTCGCAAGCTCAGGGAGGTCCTCGACGACGCCGAGCAGGCCGAGCGCTACCGTAGCGCGGCGAAGCGCCGGATCACGAGCGAGTACAGCTGGGATCGGATTGCCCGGCAGTGGGAGCAGGTCTACCTCGGCCTCTGCGACGACAACGCTCGGGCAGCACGGCGCGAGGGGCGATGGCGTCGGCTCCCTTCGACCCGGTGTTAGACGTCCACCTCCCGGCACAGGTGCGCACCAGGTCCCGCGACCTCACCGTTGTGCCCGGGGTGGGATTCGAACCCAGAGGGATTCTCCTCCAGGAGGAGTTCGAGCAGAGTCAACAATGTTGACGGTCGGGACGGGAGCTGCGCATCGAGGATGAGCTCGGCCACCGTGTCGGCCGGGAGCCCGTCGGCCTCTGCTGGGTGGGATGGTGGAGGAGCTGACCGGTGCCCACCGCCCTGGCCCAAGTGAGCAGGTCGTCGACGGTGGAGATGGCGCGACCGTCGGCCACGATGTAGGAGGGGTTCCAGTTCGTGGCGTCGTCGGGCTGCTCGTCGGGGCCGGGAACTGGTCCGTGGCGTCACTGGGTAGCGGATCGGGTTTGGTGGCCGAGTTCTTTGAGGGTGTCGTCAAGGTAGGCGACAAGTTCGTCGTCGGTCATGCGTGCGCCTCGCCTGGCGGCAGGGCGTATCCTGGTCCGAGGGCCTGATGGGCCTGTTGGGTCCATTGGCGTCGGTCCTCAGTGGCGCCGAAGTCAGGCTGGTCGCTGGTGGCGCCGTCGACGACGGCGGCGGCCTCGTCGAGCGACAGCAGGACGAGGGGTCGTAGGAGGGCTCGGGCAAAGGAGCGGAGGTGGGCTCGATTGCCGATGCCGAGGTAGTGCTTCATCACTTCGACCTGTGAACGTGCGCCGCGCAGGGGGTCGATGTCGCCTTCTACGGCGGCGAAGACCATGAGGGCGAAGCCCTGGACCAGCTTGGCGCCGGTTGCTGCCGCCAGGTCGACGGCTCGGCGTTGGTACTCGATTCCGAGGGCGCGGTCGGTGTGGCCGACGATGACCCCGGCGGTGTGCAGCTCGCTGCCCTGTAAACTCGACCACAGGGCGGTCACCGTGCTCTACGGTCCGGCTCGGCGGAGGGGGTAACGAAGTGCGGGCTCCCCAGCGCGTTGTACGGGCATCGATCGCCTTCGGCGTTGTTGCCGGCTTGACGGCGGTACTTCCGGCCGCCACCGCGCCACCGGCGGGCGCCGCCATCGGCGTGCCGCAGGGCTTCACGGCGACGGTGCTGACGTCCGGTCAGTTCTACGCCCCGACCCTGTTCACGTTCACACCGGCCGGTGACGTCGTCGTCTCGCAACAGACCGGGAAGATCAAGCTGTTCAAGAACGGCTCGGTCACCGACTTCTTGAGCCTGACCGTTTCCAACTCCACCGACCGCGGCATCCTCGGCGTTGCCTTCGACCCGACCTACCCCGTCGCTCCCTACGTCTACGTCTACTACCACCGGCCCTCGCCCTCGATCCATGGCGTGATCTCGAGGTTCACCGTCCAAGGAGACCAGGCCGTCGCGTCCACGGAGACGGTGCTCTACCAGATGGACAACCTCACGGCGACCGGAGTGCACACGGGCGGCGTCATGGAGTTCGGGCCGGATGGCCGGCTCTACGTGTCCGTCGGTGACGACGCGCGGGGCACCGTCGTATCCCAGAGCCTGAGCTCGGACCTCGGCAAGGTCCTCCGGCTCAACAAGGACGGGTCGATCCCGACCGGCAACCCGTTCTTCGCCACAGCGACGGGGAAGTACCGCTCCATCTGGGCCATCGGCCTGCGGAACCCCTACACGTGGGCCTTCGACGAGACGGGCAGGATGTTGATCGCCGACGTCGGCCTCGACCGGTGGGAGGAGATCAACCAAGGGGCGGCTGGGGCCAACTACGGCTGGCCGACCGTCAGCGGTGTCGCCAACGATCCCCGCTTCGTCGACCCCGTCTTCGCCTACGCCCACGGTGCTGGACCGGATCAGGGATGTGCGGTGATCGGCGGCGCCTTCGCGGATGCGAGCCGCTCCACGTTCCCCGCGACCTACGACGGCAGCTTCTTCTTCGCCGACTTCTGCAACGGCTGGATCAAGGCGTACGACCCTGCGACCGATCAGGCCCGGAGCTTCGCAACAGGCGTCCAGTTCGGCACCCACGTGCGGTTCGGGCCCGACGGGCGCCTGTACATCCTCACCCGTGACAAGGAGGGCCTCCCCGCCACGCTGGTCCGCATCGCGTACACCGGGAGCGCGAGCGCGGCACCCAGCATCGTCCGTCAGCCTGAGGATCGGTCGGTACCCGTTGGCTCACCGGCCAGCTTCAGCGTGGAGGCCCAGGGGCAGGCTTCGCTCGCCTACCAGTGGATGCGCAACGGCGTGGGGATACCCGGCGCAACCGCCGCGACCTACGCGCTCGCCTCGACGACCCTCGGCGACGACGGCGCGACCTTCGCCGTGCGGGTCTCGAACTCGATCGGGTCGGTGACGAGCAGGGAGGCCGTGCTCAGGGTCGGGTCGGACCAAGCGCCAGTCCCTTCCATCACCGCGCCGGCGACCAACACGACCTACTCCGCCGGGAACACGATCAACTACGCCGGCACGGCAACCGACTCCGAGGACGGGGTGCTACCGGCGAGCGCGTTCGACTGGAGGGTCGACTTCCACCACGACGACCACGTCCACCCGTTCTTCGACCCACCACCGGGAACCGGGTCAGGATCGTTCCAGGCTCCGGTCGCGAACTTCGAGACGAGTGCCAACGTCTGGTTCCGGATCTACCTCACCGTCACCGACACGGGCGGCAGCTCCACCACCGTCTTCCGCGATGTCCGCGCCAACGCCACCACCGTCAAGCTCCTCACGCTGCCGGCTGGTGGCCGCCTGCTCCTCGATGGCTCCGAGGTGGCCGCACCGCATTCGTTCACTGGCGTCGCGAAGATGCAGCGGACGATCGGAGCCGTGTCACCCGTGACGATCGGCGGGAGGACGTGGGTGTTCGACTCCTGGTCAGACTTCGGCGCTGCCAGCCACACGATCGCCCCCGCCGGCACGAACGTCACGTACCTCGCCGTGTACCGCCTCGCCACCGGCAGCGTCGGCACGGGCCGGGGCCTGCGAGCCACGTACTTCGACCAGGTGGGTCTGGCCACCCCAGTCACCACACGGGTCGATCCCGTCGTCATGCTCGACGTGCCACCCGCCGCACCGCCGGCACCGGGCGTTGCCCCAGGCAGCTACTCCGTTCGCTGGGAAGGGCAGCTCCAGGCACAGTTCACCGAGAACTACACCTTCAGCGTTCCCGCCGACGACGGCGTTCGGCTCTGGGTCGATGGGCGCCTCCGCATCGACCGATGGGGCCCGAGCGCCCTTCAGACGTACACGAGCGCGGCAGTGCCGTTGGTGGCTGGCACCCGGGTTTCGGTGACCATGGAGTTCCGGCAGGGATCGGGCCGAACCGGCTTCGCCCGGTTGTTCTGGCAAAGCCCATCGACGCCGAAGTCGATCGTGCCCAGCTCGCAGCTCTACCCACCTGCGTGACAACCGTCTTCAGTGACGGGCGCTCGCCTCAGTAACGAGCAGGCGCTCGGTGGCCTCGTCGAATTGGGGATCGAGCGCACCGGCACGCACGGTCGGCGGGCGGCTGCACAAGAAGTCCGGCCCCAGGATGCGGTTTCCTGCACCCGACGACCGGACTTCGCAGACCGGATGGTGGACCTACCGTGCAGCCTTGCGGATTCTCGAGGCGGTCGCCGCGCCATCCCGAGTGGCGGCACGCTGCTCGTGCATCGAGCGGGTCATCGCGCCGCCGAACGAGGTCGCCTCGCCACGTTCGTCCGCCTTTGAGCCTTCAGAGCACGTCGATGACGTTGGTGGCGTCCTTGGGTCGGGCGTAGGGAGGGATCCACGCCCAGTAGTCCCGCCAGAGCTTCTCGGCGGCCTCGCCATCGCCGTTCTCGATGTGGCGGATCAGCAGGTCGTGGATCTCCAGGACGCGCCGTCGGACGGCGGCGCCACTCCGGCCGGCGCGTTCGAGCAGTACGGCTTCACCCGCGGCCGCCAAGTCGGCAAGCACGCATGGATCATGAACAGGGTGGTCGATCCGGTGTGAGGGCTCGCTGCCGGGCCCCTACCGCGTAGTCCCCCCGATCCCAGATTTCGCACGCTCATGCCGCTGGTCCG
>CAZTVJ010000522.1:0-5129 GCA_964616935.1 uncultured Acidimicrobiales bacterium
AGAGGTGGTGACCAAGGCGGCCGATCCCACCTTCGTCCCCGAGCCACTCGCGGACGGCTCGAACGGCGAGGTCAGGGGTCGCCTACGGCCGATGATGCGCCAGTCGGACCGGGAGTTCTCCTGGTTCGACTCGACCGAGCAGATCCTTCGCCGCATCCGCGCCGCCGACGGCTCGCCCGGAGTTCGCACCACGCTCTGCGGCTTGGCGGTCTCGGCGTTCGATGCGCAACGGGGGCCGGCCAACCACGCCGTTGCGCCCGGGACGATTTCGCTGCGTCGCCATGGTGCCGTCCTCGTCGGTACGGGCGACGGCGCGGTGTGGGTCGGCCAAGCCCGCGTGGTACCGGCGCCGGACGGCACGTCGGTGAAGCTGCCGGCGACCATGGTTCTCGGCGACCGGCTGGCAGGGGTGCCGGAGGCGTTGGAGCCGCTCGGTGCTGCTGCGGAGCCGGCGGGCTACCGCGAGATCAGCTACCGGCGCAGCGGCGACGTCGGCTTCTTGCACTTCGACTTCTACAACGGTGCCATGTCCACGGCACAGTCCCGACGGTTGGCCGCGGCCTTCCGTCAGGCGGCGGCGCAGGACACCAAGGTGCTGGTCGTCGCCGGTGGCGAGGTGTTCTCCAACGGCATCCACCTGAACGTCATCGGGGCCGCCCCGAACCCGGCAATTGAGGCGTGGCGCAACATCAATGCGATCGACGACCTGTGCCACGCCATCCTCACGTGCACGAGCCAGATCGTGCTGGCGGGCGTGAGCGGCAGCGCCGGCGCGGGCGGCGTGATGTTGGCCCTCGGCGCCGATCGTGTCGTGCTGCGCGATGGCGCGGTGCTCAACCCGCACTACCGCAGGATGGGCCGCTACGGCTCCGAGTACTGGACGTATGTGCTGCCTCGCCGTGTCGGTCCGGCCCAGGCCGAGGCGCTCACATCGGACTGTCTGCCGGTCGGCGCAGCGGCCGCCGTGGGCATGGGGCTCGCCGATCAGGCGCTGCCCGGCGGGCCAGCTGAGTTCGAGGTGGCGGTGCTGGACGAGGCGGCCCGGCTTGCTCGCAGCTCGGAGTACGCCGGATTGCTGGCCGCCAAGCGCGAGGCCCTCGTCGCTGCGCAGGGGCGCCGCCCGCTCGAGGCCTACCGCATCCAGGAGCTGGCCGAGATGAGTAGAGACATCTTCGACGACCGCCACGGCTTCGACGCCGCCCGCCACGCCTTCGTGACCAAGCAACCACCGGGGTTGCCTCCCTGGCGAGCACTTCGCCCTGCAGCAGGGCCGGCTGCCAGGATGGTGTCATGATCTCGAGCGGACCACTGGAAGACCGGATCGCGATCCGGGAGCTGATCGAGTCGTACAACGACGCGGTGATGCGTCTCGACGTGGACGCCTGGGCATCGAACTGGGACGACGACGGGGTCTGGTCCCTGCCCGGCATGGGTGAGGTGACGGGCAAGGACAAGATCGTTCCTCTCTGGCAGCAAGCGATGGCCCGGCTCGAAGTCGATGGGTTCTTCGCCTCCGCGGGGCCGATCATCGTGACGGGCGATCGGGCGACCGCCACCTGGTACCAGCAGGAGTTCCTCCGCCCGAAGGATGGCGCCCGGCAGTTCGTGATCGGTGAGTACGCCGACGAGTACGTGAAGCAGGGCGGTCGCTGGTACTTCGCCAAGCGCGTCTACAGCATCCGGGCCCGCGAGGAGTCCTGAGTAGTATCCTTACTCTCGCTGAGAAGTAAGGAGCGGAACGCTCATGGATGCTGCTGCGAAGGTCTCCTCGAAGGGACAGGTGACGGTGCCGAAGGTCGTACGTGACGCGCTCGGCATCAGCGATGGCGACGCAGTGGTGTTTCGCGTCGAGGGCAATCGAGCGGTGCTGGCACGGATACCTGACTTCCTGGATCTGGGTGGCAGCATCAAGGTGCCGGCGGCGAAGCACAACGTGGCGTGGGACGACGTGATCCGCAGGACGAGGACGGCGAGGACGACCGCACGTCCGTGAGCGCGTTCGTCGACACCAACATCCTCGTGCGACATCTGACAGGTGACCCGCCGGAGATGGCTTCCCGGGCGACGGCCTACCTGGGGACGGCGACGGTGCTGCTCCTCACCGACCTTGTGGCCGCGGAGACGGTGTACGTGCTCGAATCGTTCTACGAGGCTCCTCGCGATCAGGTGGCCGATGCAGTCCGATCACTGCTCGCGTTCGACGCGGTCGTGTGCGTCGATCCCGCGTTGTTGCTGCGAGCCGTCGAGGTCTACGAGACGGACAGGGTCGACTTCGCCGAGGCGTACCTCGTGGCCTGCGCCGAGACGACTGGGGTGGGAAAGATCGTCTCGTTCGATCGGTCAATGGATCGAGTCCACACCGTCGAGCGGGTCGAGCCGCCGTACCTCTGATCGACACCGAGGGGCCCGGAACCGGTGGACCGGGGCCGCGGTCACGGGTACGGTCGGGCCGCGCGATCACGGGCTTGATGACCTTCGTTCAAGTGCCTGTCCGCTTGAGCGAAGGAGAGAGCATGGATATCGGGAGTGTGCTGGCTGCACTGGCCCTCGGCCTGGTGTGTGGTGTCATCGGTCGTGCGCTCGTACCAAACGACGCGTTCCAGGCTATGAGCGGGTGGAAGTCCTGGGTGATCTCCACGGTGCTCGGGCTGCTCGGTGCGCTGCTCGGGTACTGGATCTTTGCCGGCCTGTTCGGCTGGGGTGACGAGAACAAGTTCGACTGGGGTGGGATCGTCGGAGCCGTCATCGGCGCCATCCTCGTGGTCGCGATCGCTTCGTTCGTGATCACCAAGGTGGTTGGTCGGCGGACGGCGTAGGGGTCGCCTCGCACCTCGTCCGAACCGGCCCTCGTGATGGGACAGGATGACGCCGTGACCACCATGCCCGTCATCGAGGAAGCGCAGGATGCGACGCCCCTGTCGGTGCTCACGCCGGTTCCTGGCGAGTCGCTCGACCCGGCGCCGAAGAAGAAGCCGGCGTCGGTCGCCAAGCTCGAGAACAAGACGCCGTGGGCGACCGCGGGCTGGCAAGCACTACAGCGCTTCAAAGCGGCAAAGGCCCCCCTCATCGCGGGCGGCACGGCGTACTACGCGTTCCTGGCCATGTTCTCGCTCCTGGCGCTCGCGTACGGCCTCGCAACGATCGTGAGCGCCGACTCGATCGCGACGAGCCTCACCGATGCACTCGAAGAGGCGCTGCCCGGTCTGGTGGGCGATGGTGGCATCGATCCCGAGGCGCTCAAGCGGGTCGGGCGAGCGACGTCGATCGTCGGTCTTCTCCTGCTCGGCTACAGCGGCTCCGCGGTCATGGTCGCAGCCAGCGACTCGCTGCACCACATCTACGGGGCGGCGGCCGACGGGCGCAACGTCATCCGCCGTCGTGTCTACCTCATCGGCTGGCTGGCCGTGATCGGTCCGCTGATCGCGCTCTCGTACGCGATGACGACCGTCGTGAGCGGTTTCGGCGGCTCCTTGCTCGACGACCTGGGCGTCGACTCGGGCATCGCGCGTGCGCTGCTGGTCGTGGCGGCCACCCTCGTGACGTTCGCGCTCGATGTCGGCATCATGTTCCTCCTGCTCGGCCGCCTCGGTGGGATCAAACCATCGCGACGGTCGGTGCTCGTCGGCGCGTTGGTCGGCGCGGTCATCGTGGGCGTGTTCAAGGCGGTGATGGCGAGGATCATCTCGTGGTCGGTCGACAAGCCCGAGTACGGCTCGTTTGCGGTCCCCATCTCGATCCTCGTCGTGCTCTGGTTCCAGTCGCTCGGTCTCTACGTCGCCGCAGCGATCACGGCGGGAGTGGCGACCACCCGTGCCGTGTACGGCGCCGACGACGTCGCGGTGGAGGAGAACTCGGCCTGATCGGATGCCCCGGTGGTCGGAGTTGGTCTCAGATCGGACGGTGGTACAAGGTTTCCGTCGCGACGACGACCGCATAGCCGAGCGACTCGTAGAGCGCGTACGCCCCGTTGGGGTTCTCGGTGTCGACGCCGAGCGCCGCTTCCTCGTACCCGAGCTCGTCGAGCTGCCGGAGGCTGGCGCAGATCACGGCCGACGCTATCCCGCGCTTGCGCCACGCCCGATGGGTCGAGATGCTCTCCGTCCATGCCCGACGAACGCCGAACATCTCCCGGTCGCCCTCGTTGGCGTATGTCCGGACCTGGCCGACGACGCCGTCACCGGCCCAAGCGACGTGCCAGAGCGCAGTCCCTACGGCGTCGGCGTCCTCACGGAACATCGCCCAGTCCTCCTCGGTCTGCTCGACGTAGCCCCGGTGGTCACGGAAGGCCTCGACGTCGGCTTCCCAGATGGCACGCAGCATCTCGTCGGTCACCGGGCGGATCTCGACACCGTCGGGCAGCGGCCGATCCGGCACATCGCGCAGATGCGGCCGGATCATCATGACGCTGTACCGCAAAGCGGCGAAGCCACGGGCCACGAGCCGTTCCCGGCGGTCGCTGCCTTCCAACGCTTCAGCGACGAGCCGGCACGCGCCCGGCATCGTGGCGGCGACGACGAGCGCCCGTTCCTCACACCAGGTCAACAGCGCGTCCTCGAGTCCCGGGTAGACAGGATCCGCCTCCAGGATCAACCAGTGATCGCGAACGCCGTCCGCCGTGTCGTCCCACGTCGTGCGGGCGTACCCGACGACCTCGCCGTCGCGCTCGGCGATCACCACGTCCGTGTCCTGATCGCATCGCTGCAGGTGGGTGTACTGCTCGGTGATCGACGCCAGGGTGGCGAACTCGCCATAGCCGTCCCGGCGGATCCGAGCATTGCGCAGCGCGACCATGCCAGGCAGGTCGTCGGCCCCGCGAAACTGTCGCAACGTGTACATCGCTCGCATGTGGATCTACCGGACGCTATGCCTCGCCGATCACCGAGTCGACGGAATTGGCGAATGCCTGGGTCCGGCGTGGTTGCGTCAACGACTTCGACGACCAGCCGCTGACCTCGGACATCCGGGATCTCTGCACGCCCGGCCACCGGCCGACACCCGTCGGGCCTCAGGTGCCGAGCCAGCACATCGCAGCGACGAGCATGGCTTCGATCCCGGTGCAGATGGTGGGGTCCTGCACGGGTGCGTAGCGCGGCGAGTGGTTGAACGGGATGTCTTCGTTCACCCGGTTG
>CAZTVJ010000523.1:0-6629 GCA_964616935.1 uncultured Acidimicrobiales bacterium
CGCTGGCCGAGCTGGTGCCCGGGACGGCGCAGCGGTTCGACGTCGGCGGCCGTCCCGTCGCCGTCGTGCGCTGCGGCGACGACGTGTACGCCATCGGTGACACCTGCAGTCATGCTGATGTGTCGCTCTCCGAGGGCGAGGTGCTCTGCGCCGAGAAGGAGATCGAGTGCTGGAAGCACGGCAGCACCTTCTCGCTCGAGTCAGGTGAGCCCCAGACGCTGCCGGCCACCCAGCCGGTGCCGACCTACGACGTTCGCCTCGACGGTGAGGATGTGGTGATCAGCTATGACGACGCTTGAGATCAAGGGCCTGCGGGCCGGTGTCGCGGGCAAGGAGATCTTGCAGGGCATCGACCTCACCGTCTCGTCCGGCGAGGTCCACGCGGTCATGGGGCCGAACGGGGCCGGGAAGTCCACGCTGTCGGCGGTCGTGATGGGTCGCCCCGGTTACGAGGTGCTGGCCGGCAGCGTCACCCTCGACGGTGAGGACGTCCTGGCGCTGCCCACTTGGGAGCGCGCCGCACGGGGCTTGTTCCTCGTGCTCCAGTACCCCACCGAGGTGCCGGGGGTGAACCTCGACGACGTGATGGCCGACGCACTGGTGGCCCGGGGCGGTGACACGGCCGATCTTGCCGGGCGGCTGCGCGCGGAGGCCGAGCGCATCGGCTTCGACGAGCGGTTCTTGCACCGGCCACTCAACGTCGATCTGTCCGGTGGCGAGAAGAAGCGCAACGAGACGCTCCAGCTTGCCGTGCTGCAACCTCGCATCGCGCTGCTCGACGAGCTCGACTCGGGGCTCGACATCGCCGCGTTGCGGGCGTGCGCGCGGCGCGTCGAAGCGCTCACCCACGAGACCGGCCTCGGCGTGCTGGCCATCACGCACTACAACCGGCTGTTGCACGAGCTGAAGCCCGACCGTGTTCACATCCTGGTGCAGGGCCGCATCGTCGCCTCCGGTGGGCCCGAGCTGGCCGAGGTGCTCGAGCGCGATGGCTACGCCGCCTTCGTTCCCGATGCCGAAGGGCCCACCCCGACGGTCTCACCGGATCCCTTCGCCTAGCGCTCAGGCGACATCCCCGTCGCGGGCCAGGCATCTCGCTCTACGCTTCGAGTGGCTGAGCTTCGGCCATCGAAGCCCGCCGCGAAGGAGGGGACGATGAGCACTGAGGCGCTCGCGAAGGCCTTTGCCAGCACCCGCAACATCCTGGCCAATGTTGGCCCTGAGCAGCTCGACCAACCGACGCCGTGTGCATCCTGGGATGTGCGGCGCCTCGTCAACCACATCGTCGGCGCGAGCTACTGGTTCGCGATCACGACGAATGCCGGTGCGTCGCCCGAAGTCGACGACACCGAAGAGACCGACTACGCGGCTGGCGACATGCTCGCGTCGTTCGACGAAGGCACGCGCCAGTCGCTCGCGGCGTTCGGGACGCCAGGCGCGCAGGACAAGATGGTCAAGCTGCCGTTCGGCGAGTTCCCGGGCGCCGCGTTCATGGCCTTTGCCACGATGGATGCGTTCACCCATGGTTGGGATCTGGCCAAGGCCACCGGGCAGTCAGCGGATCTGGACCCGGAGATGGCGATCCAGCTGCTGGGCCAGGCTCGGATGATGGTGCCCGACGAGTTCCGCGGGCCCGACGGTGTGGCACCGTTCGGCGTGATCGTGGACGTGGCCGAGTCTGCCCCTGCGGCCGACCGGCTGGCTGCCTTCCTCGGTCGAACGCCCTAGCCGCAACGTTCGCTCTCGAACCCGTCCTCAGTGGGTGCCGGCGGGTGGAACGGCGCCCCCGACGAGATCGAGCAGGTCGCCGACGTTGGCGTGGCACTCGATGGGGTGGCGCAATGGGCGGTCGGGTTGCACGGTGTAGTGGTTGCGGCGCCCCAGCCGGGTGCGGCCGAGGTAACCGCCGGCGACGAGGTCGGCGACGATGCTCTGGGCCGCCCGCTCGGTGATGCCCACCATGGTGGCGACGTCGCGCAGCCGTACCTCGGGGTCGTTGGCGATGCAGGCGAGCACGTGGGCGTGGTTCGTGAGGAAGGTCCACGAGCGCTCGGTGTCGCTCGAATTCTGCGCGTCCGCCATCGTGGCGAAACTACCGCACGCCAGATCGTGGTTCGCAGTGCGCCCATCGACGCTGACCGCGTGCGAGAGATGGCAGACTCGGGCCGATGTCCCCTCTCGTCATCGTCGTGATGGGCTCACGGTCCGACTGGGACACCATGCGTCATGCGGCCGAGGTGCTCGACGACCTCGGGGTGGTGCACACCGTGCAGGTGGTATCGGCACACCGGACACCAGCCCTGCTGGCCGAGGTGGCCACGCGCGCCGAGGGCGACGGCGTCGAGGTCATCATCGCTGGTGCTGGGGGTGCCGCCCATCTTCCGGGCATGCTCGCCGCCCACACGGTCGTGCCCGTACTTGGCGTGCCGGTCGAGTCGAAGGCGCTCCAGGGGATGGACTCGTTGCTCTCCATCGTCCAGATGCCCGCCGGTGTTCCGGTCGGGACGCTGGCCATCGGCAAGTCCGGGGCCACGAATGCCGCGCTGCTGGCCGTCGCCATCGTCTCCGCGTCGCGTCCAGAGCTGCGCGATCGCCTGAGGGCGTGGCGGGAACGCCAGACCACGGAGGTGCTCGACCACCCCGACCCGCGCGGTTGACCACGGTCGGTGTGCTCGGCGGCGGCCAGCTCGGCCGCATGCTGGCGCTGGCCGCCGCGTCGCTCGATATCCGGCTGCTCGTCGTCGAGCCGGCTGCCGACCCCCCGGCGGCCGTCGCTGCCGAGATCCTGCGAGCCCCGTATGGCGACCGGAAGGCCCTTGCCGAGCTGGCTCGGCGATGCGATGTGGTCACGGTCGAGCTGGAGGGCGTGCCGGTGGCGGCGCTGGAGTGGTTGGCCGAGCGGGTACCGGTGCGGCCAGGGCCCGCGGCTATCGCGGTGACGCAAGACCGCGCGGCAGAGAAGCAGATGCTGGCGGCGGCCGGCATCCCCGCCGCACCGTGGGCGACCGGACGGGTGGCGTTCGACGGGGGCACCATCGTGAAGGCGCGTCGCGGTGGTTACGACGGCCGTGGGCAGGTGCTCGTCGCCGAGGGCGGCGACGTGGAGGCGGCCGGTCCGGCCCTGGGCGACGACGTGGTCTCCGAGCAGCTGGTGCCCTTCGATCGGGAGCTGTCGATCGTCGCGGCACGCGCGGTCCAAGGGGCCACCGCCTGCTACCCGCTCGTCGAGAACCACCACCGCAACGGGATCCTCCACCGCACGTTCGCCCCCGCCCCGGGGCTCGATCCCGGGCTCCAGGCCCGCGCCGAGCGGCTGGCCGAGCGCTTCCTGGACGCCACCGGCTACGTCGGGGTGGTGGCCATCGAGCTGTTCGAGGTGCAGGGGGAGCTGCTGGCCAACGAGGTCGCCCCCCGCGTCCACAACTCGGGGCACTGGACGATCGAGGGTGCCGACACGAGCCAGTTCGAGCAGCACCTACGGGCGGTGACGGGACTGCCGCTTGGCTCGCCCGCGCCGCGAGGCATGTCGGCGATGGTGAACCTGCTCGGCGCCCTGCCCGATGTGGACGCCGTGGTCGCCGTGCCCGGCGCCCACCTCCACCTGTACGGGAAGGCGCCGCGGCCCGGTCGCAAGGTGGGCCACGTGACCGTCGTGGCTGACGATGCAGAGGAGCTGGGGAAGCGGCTCGCCAGCGTTGAGGCTGCGGTGTCTCCCACCCTGGGCTGATGTCGAGGCATCGCGCGACGTCCGCTCGATTCCTCGACATGGGCGGTGTGCGCCCGCCGACGACGGGGCGAACCGTCAGCCTCTTCGGCGGACGAGGGACGCAGCGAGCTTGCGCAGTTCGTCGAGCCAGAGGATCGACGAGGCCACTGCGACCGCCACAAGCCATTGCGTGGAGCTGAGGCTCGTGGTGTCGAAGATGCCCTGCAGCGCGCTCCACTGCACGGCCAACACCTGCAGCAGGACGACGATCGCCAGGGTGATCCAGAGCTTGCCGTTGCGAAGGGTGTCGCGGCGGAACACCGTGCGGCGCTCGTCGCGCACGTTCAAGATGTTGAACATCTGGAACAGCACGAAGGTGGTGAAGCCGAGGGTGGCCGCCGTCGCCGCGGGGGAGAGCTGGATGACCGCGAGGGTGCCGGCGCCCATGATCGCGGCGTACCACACCAGCAGGAGCGTCCGACGAGGCGTCAAGAGGCGCTCGTCCATCGGCCGAGGTTGGCGGCGCATGGCGTCGTTGGCGGTGGGGTCGATGCCCAGGGCCATCGCGGGCGGGCCGTCCATGATGAGGTTGACCCAGAGGATCTGGATGGCGGTGAAAGGCTGGCCGCCGAGGATGGCGAAGATGCTCGCCGACAGGAACGTGAAGGCGAAGCCCAACGTGGTGGACAGCTGGAACCGCAGGAACTTGATGATGTTGTCGTAGATCGTGCGACCTTCGCGGACCGCCCGGACGATGGTGGCGAAGTTGTCGTCCGTCAGCACCATGGTCGCCGCTTCCTTGGTGACCTCGGTGCCCGTGATCCCCATGGCCACGCCGATGTCCGCGGCCTTGAGCGCCGGCGCATCGTTCACACCGTCACCGGTCATGGCCACGACGTTGGGACGGTCCCGCAGGGTGTTGACGAGGCGGAGCTTGTGCTCCGGCGACACGCGCGCGAACACACCGATCTCGTCCACGTTGGCGGCGAGGGTGGCTTCGTCCATGCCATCGAGGTCGGCCCCGGTGACAGCCCGGCCCGGAATCCCGAGGTCACGGGCGATGGCGGCCGCCGTGGCTGCATGGTCGCCGGTGATCATCTTCACGCGGATGCCGGCCTCGGCGCACTCGGCGATGGCCACCTTGGCCTCCGGTCGTGCGGGGTCCACGATGCCGGCCAGGCCGACGAGGGTGAGATCGTGCAACAGGTCGGCCGGATCGCCGGCTGCCAGCTGTTCCGTCGACACACGTCGCTGGGCGACGGCGAGGACCCGCAAGCCCTGGTCGGCGAGCCGGATGTTCTCCGCCGCAACTGCTGTCGCATCGGCACCGAGCACGTCGCGAGACCGGTCGAGCAGGACGTCGGGCGCGCCCTTCACCATGCAGACGACGCCGTCGCCCTCGGCGTGGAAGGTGGCCATCAGCTTCGTCGTGGCGTCGAAGGGCACCTCGGCCAGTCGTGGCCTCCGCCGCCGCACCTGCTCTGCGTCGATGCCGCCCTTGGCGGCGGCGACGACCAGCGCGCCCTCGGTGGGGTCGCCGACGAGCACCCCGTCGCGCACCGTGGCTTCGCTGGCAAGCGCCATCGGCAAGAGCAGATCATCCAGATCGCCGAGGGGCTCGCCATCGACGGGGCGCAGGTGCCCGTCGGTGGCGTAACCGGTGCCGGTCGTGTCGAACCGCCGGCCCGCCCGCCACATCGAGGTGACGGTCATCTGGTTGAGCGTCAGGGTGCCTGTCTTGTCCGAGCAGATCACGCTGGTCGAGCCCAGCGTCTCGACCGAGGCCAGCTTCTTCACGACGGCGTGCTGCTTGGCGAGGCGCACCGTCCCGAGCGCCAGCGTGATGGCGACCACGGCGGGCAGACCCTCAGGGATGGTGGCCACCGCTAGCGCCACGGCCGTGAGGAACAGGTCACCGAACGACTCCCCCCGCAGCAAGCCGACGGCGAGGACGACGGCCACGAGGACGCCGGCCATGAGGGCGAGCACGTGGCCGAGTTGGTCGAGCTGCTTCTGCAACGGCGTCTTGTCTTGCTCGGTCGATCGCAGCAGGCCGGCGATGCGCCCGATCTCCGTCGCCATCCCCGTGTCGGTCACCACCAGCTCGGCGCGGCCGCGGGTGACCGTTGTGTTCATGAACGCCAGGTTCGTGCGATCACCGAGGGCGAGGTCGGTCGGGCCGAGGGCCTCGGTCGTCTTCACGACCGGCTGGCTCTCGCCGGTCAGCGCAGCCTCCTCCACCTCCAGGCCGGCGGCCACGACCAGGCGTCCATCGGCCGGGACGCGGTCACCGGCGTCAAGGACGACCAGATCGCCGGGCACCACCTGGTCGGCGTCGATCTCCTCGATCCGACCATCGCGCCGGACCCGGGCACGGGCCACCACCATCTGGCGGAGCGCCTCGAGGCTGTGTTCCGCCTTGTTCTCCTGGACGAACCCGAGGACGGCATTGAGCAGCACGACGAAGCCGATGACAATGGGGGTCTTGAGATCCTGCGACACCACCAGGCTCGCGGCGGCGGCGGCGAGCAGGATGAGGATGAGTGCGTTGCGGAACTGGTCGAGGAAGGCCTTCCAGGCCGGCCGTTTGGGCGCGTCGGCCAACCGGTTCGGACCGTGGTCAGCCAGGCGACGCGCCGCGTCCACCGCAGTGAGTCCATGCGAGGGCTCGACGCCGAGGGCGGCGGCGGCGGCGGCGGCCTCCACGTGGTACCACGACGTTCTGGTCGGCACGATCCTGGTCTCCAGCGCGGTCACGGTCAAAGCCTCCGGTCCTGATCGGCCGAAGGTCTCTCCCGCTCCAAGGTGGAGCCGGCGACACCGAGCGTGAGGCGCTGTGGTGACGATGCCGCCGCGTGGGGATACTCCCCTTCAAGCACGAAGCATACTTCGTATGTAGGTCGTTCACAACGCCGAGCGGCAC
>CAZTVJ010000524.1:0-5419 GCA_964616935.1 uncultured Acidimicrobiales bacterium
GTAGACGGCGCTCGTGACGTTGCTGTTGTTGTAGCCACCGGCCGCGTACATGTAGCCGTTGGCGATGGTGACGGCCTCGACGTTGCCGCAGCGAGCCTGGGGCAATGGGCTCGTGTCGGTCCATCCGCCAAGGGTGCCGTCGCCGTTGATGGGGGCGAGACGAACGGTCTCGACGCACGACGGGCCGAGGTTTCCACCGACGGTGTAGAGGAAGCCGTTGTAGGTCAGGGTGGAGTGGGAGGTGGAGACGGTGGGGAGCGGCGTGGTGGTCACCCAAGGGCCAAGTGCGCCCCCTGCGCCGATCTCGGCGACGTACACCTCCTCCCGGAACCCGATGCCGTCCATGCCGCCGGCGAAGTAGAGGCGTCCGTTGTAGGCCGCGGGCCGCACGGTGCGCCGGTTGCCGGGAAGCGGTGTGGTGGTGCTCCAGCCGCCGACCGAGCCGTCCGGGTTCAGGGGCGCGACGTAGCTGGTGTTGATGGTGTCACCGGCACTGTTGACCCCACCGATGACGTAGACGTAGCCGTCGGCCGCCACCGCGCCGTTGCGCGAGCGGGCCTCGGGCAGCGCGGAGGTGGTCGACCAGGGCTGAAGGGCCGGATTGCCACCAACTTGGGCGTCGGCGACGCTGACCGTGACGGCGAGAGCCGTGAGGAGCGTGGCTGCGCCGACGATCGCCTGCCTCGTGATTCCGCCGATTCTGCTCATGCGCGTCCGCCCGCCTCTCGCCGTAACGAGTGGATCATATTCGGCGGGGACCCCGCAACAGGCCGAACGCCCTACCGCACCGCCCGGGCACGCAGAGCGCGAGGCACGCCATCGTGCCTGCAGGACGCAGTCCTTCGAGGCGCCGCCTTCTGGGAGGCTCGCTGGTTCACACGAGCCGCACGCACACCGTCGACGAGGCGCGTGGGTCCTCGAACGCCGTCATGCCGCTACGGCAGGTGGCGCCGATCGGCGGGAGGCTGTCGACCACCCCGTCGTGATCGCCGTCGCAACCGACCTCACGGGCGTAGCGACCGTCCACCCGAACACACGACCCGGGCTGCAGGAGGCCGTCGACGACGCTGCCCGGCCCACCCTTGCGGCTCGTCGCGTAGGCCGTGAACACGAAGATCACGGCGAGCACGACCAGGATGACCAGCCACGGCAGCGCGAGCATCGCCCGGCGGGCATGGGCCGGCACGACGTCACCAACCGGATCGTCCAGGTCAGCATCGAGGTCGTCCACGCTCGGCGCGGGGTCGGACGGTCGCTCAGCGATGCGTAGGCCAGCGTCGTAGACCGATCGGCGGGCTGGGTCTCGCAGGACGTACCACGCCTCGTTGAGCCTGGCCATGGCCGGTTCGTCGCTGTCCTGACCGCGGTCGGGGTGGAGCCGGCGCGCCATCCGGCGATACGCCGCACGAACCTCGTCGGCTGACGATGCACGCCCGATGCCCAGGGTCTCGTAGTGATCGGCGACGATGCGCCGACGCTAGACCGACTCCGGCGTGGGAGCACGTGAACCAGCCGCGGCCCGAGCCGCCTGCTGGAACGCCTCGGCGAGGAGCACCAGCTTGCCGCGGTCGGTCTGTACGACGAGGTCGGCGTCCATGAGGCGACCGACGGCCTTCACCGACCGGGACAGATCGATGTCGGCGCGATCACTGATCTCGGCCAGGGTCGTCGCTCCGAGGACAAGCGCTGCCACCACTCGGCGCCGGTCCTCGTCGGCGAGCAGGCCCATGAGCGTCGCAGCGTCGAAGGGGGTGCCGTCGCTCAATAGCCGAGGTCACGGTCGATGGGCCCGATGAGCTCGTCGCCGTGAGCGAACCGGCGGACGTTGGCGGTGATGCGCTCGGCCAGGAGCGGTACGGCCATGTCCGGGGTGTTGCCGACGTGGGGGGTGACGATGCAGTTGGCGAGCGACCACAGGGGATGGTCGTCGGGCAAGGGCTCGGGGTCGGTGACGTCGAGCCCGGCTCCCCCGATCACGCCGTCCTTCAAGGCGGCCACGAGGTCGTCGGTCACGACGTGGCGGCCGCGCGCCACGTTCACGAGCCACGCGTGCGATTCCATCAGCTCGAGCTCGCTGGCCGAGATCACACCCTCGGTCTCGCCCGTGAGCGCCAGGGCCAGGACGACGAGGTCGGCCCCTGGCAACCCATCGGTGAGGCGATCGCTCTCGATCACGACATCGGCACCATCCATCGGCTGCACCCGGTTGCGGACAACGGTGGTGTGGCAGTCGAAGGGCTGGAGCAGGCGTAGGAACGCCTCCGTGATGCCACCCCCACCGAGGACCGTGACCCGTGCGCCGCGCAGGTTGATGCCACGCGGCTTCTTCCACTTCGAGGCCCGTGCGTAGGTGCCGAGGCCCCGCATGCCCGAGAGCGCGAGGGTGAGGGCCAGCTCGGCGACCGGCTCTGCATACACACCCTTCGCGCACGTCCACGTGCGGTCGTCGTCGACGAGGTGGAGGAAGGCCTCCACTCCGGCCCACGGCAGCTGGATCCATCGGAGGCGGGGCGAGGCGTCGAGCATCGCCTGCAGTCCGCTGGCGTCGCGCGGGCTCCCCCAGATGACACCCTCGGCGCGGTCGAGCGGCACCACCTGGCCACCGCCGGCGGTGACGGCATCGGCCATCCACGTCGGCACCCCCTCGGGCGCGAGTGCGATCAGGGGTGGTCGGGGACTTGGCGGCATGCGCGACGGAACTTAGCCAACGGCCGTGATCGCCGCGGCCACACGTTGCCCGGTCTCCACCGCGCCCTCCATGTACCCCGTCACGGTCGCCGCATGCTCGCCTGCCAGCCAGACCCGTCCGCAGGGCTGGCGCAGGACGGACCAGAAGGCACTGACCTGGCCGGGCCCGTACACGGCGTAGGAGCCGCCGTACCGGGGATGCTCGTGCCATGCACGCGAGAACCCGCCCTCGGGAACCTCCCCCAGACACGGGTGGACGCTCCGCAGCGCGGTTGCCGTCGCCGCGATCCGATCCGCCTCGGACGCCGACCACGAGCGTGCTCCATCGCCACCCCGGTAGCTCATGAGGATGCCGTCGGTCCCGGGCTGGTCCTCCGTCGGCTCGTAGACGCGTTGGAGGCCGGTGTCCGTCGTGAGGTAGCCCGGCGGCCAGCAGCGGTCGGCGTACTGGAGCGCGGTCTTGGTCACCGTGCCGTAGTCGAGCTCGGCGATGGCACGAGCGAGCAGGGGCGACAGCGCCGGTGTCATCTCGATGGATCGCAGCGGCACGAGCGAGCAGGCCAGCACCGCGTGGTCGGCCTCGAAGGCGCCCTGCGGCGTCCGCACGACGACGCCACCCTCATGCTGCTCGACCCCGATGACGGCGGTCCCCAACCGCAGGGCATCACCGGCGTCAGCCGCCAACGCCGAGACGAGCCCATCCAGTCCACCGACGACGCGGTGTGCGCGCACTGGCGCGTCGCGCTCGGCCTGGGCGTGCAGGGCGCGCTGCTGGGCGACGAAGAGCAGCGAGACCCGGCCGGCCTCGCTGGCGAACTCACCCTGCATGTTCCGGTCGACAAGGAGCCTCGCCACTGGGTCCAGATCGAGCTGGTCAGCGAGGTCGGCGACGCTCAGCGAATCCATTGCCGCGGCGTGGGGATGGGCGAGCGGGTCGGCCGGGTCCGTGATGTCAGCGGCGTAGGTCGCCAACGCGTCCTCGAATCGGCCCACCTGGCGCGCCAGGTCGAACCTCTGGTTCGCGGTGTCGGCATCGAGGAGCTCGCCGTCCACATGTACCCAGCGCCGCACCGCGGTCCAGCGGGTGCCCTCGCCGCCCACCGCCAGCCCGTAGCGATCGAGCAGGGTCAGCATGCGCTCGTGGTGGGAGTCCACCCATTCGGCGCCGCTCTCGCCGTGGCGCCCGCGGGGGAAGGGTGCACGTACCGTGCGGACGCGGCCGCCCGGGCGGCCACCGGCTTCGAGCAGCACCACCTCGGCACCCGCGGCCCGGAGGTCGAGCGCGCACGACAAGCCGGCCAAGCCCGCTCCGACGATCGCGACGCGGTCGGCCAAGCCCCTAACCGCCGCCGAGGGTCGCCGCGATGTCGGTGGTGCTGTCGCCCGAACGACGCAGCACGAGACCGACGAGCAGCAGCGCCGCCAGGGTGACCAGCAGCATGAGTGTGGCCGCCGCGCCGATGTCCGGCCGCAGCACGGCCCGCACGGCGCCGAAGACGTACACGGGGAACGGCGTCGAGCCGGCCACCGAGACGAACGACGAGACGATCGTGTTGTCGAGGCTGAAGGTGAAGGCCAGCAGGGCGCCGGCCAGCAGGCCGGGAGCCATGAGCGGCAGGGTGATCTGGCGGAATGCACGGGCGGGGGTTGCCCCCAGGTCCGCGGCGGCTTCCTCCAGGCTCTCGTCCAGCCCCGCCAAGCGGGCCCGCACGATCAGCGTCACCACGGCCGCGCTGAACACCGAGTGGCCGATCCACAGCCGTAGCAGGCCGGCGTCGAACAGCGGCAGCTCGTTCTGCGGGTTGAGCGGTCCACCGAGGCGCACGAACCAGATGAGGTAGCCGATGGCATCGACGATCTCGGGGGTCACGAGGATGAGGAACACGATCAGCAGGAAGGGCTTGGCCCAGGCGCCACCGCGGCGCGCGAGTGCCACGCCCGCGAAGCCACCGATGACCGTCGCGATGATGGTGCTGCCGAGCGCGATCTTGAACGAGTTGACGATCGACGTCTTGAGCGCCTCGTTCTCCCAGAGGTCTTGGTAGGGCTGAACGCTGAAGCTGTCCCACACGAGGAACGCGCGCCCGCCGTTGAACGAGTGGGCGACGACGAAGACGATGGGGAGGAACAGGAAGACGTAGACGATCACCGCCCAGGCACCGAGGCCGAGGGTGACGACGTCGAACCGGTGGCGATGGCGAGGCGGGAGATCGGTGCTGACCGTCGCCGTGCTCACGTCGTCGCTCCGATCACGGAGGTGCCGCCGGCCACGTCGCCGACGGCCCGAGAGCGCTGGATGAGGGACCGCACGACGAAGGCCACGGCGGCGACGAGGGCGATCGTGAGCATGATCATCGCGATGAGCACCACGGCCATCGCCGATCCGAGCGGTTGGTTCTGCGCGGCCTGGAACTGGCTGGCCACCAGCGAGCCGACCATGTTCCCCTTGGCCCCGCCCAGCACGGAGGCGGTGATGTAGTCGCCCGCCAGCGGGATGAACACCAGTAGCAACCCGGCCGTGACCCCGGGAGCGGCCAGGGGGAGGGTGACCGAGACGAACGTCTTCACCCGGCCGGCGCCCAGATCCTTGCTGGCCTCCCGCAAGGCCGGGTCGAGCCGGTCCAGGGCCACGAAGAGCGGGAAGATCATGAGGGGTAGGTAGTTGTAGACCACGCCGATCTGCACGGCCTGGCGGGTGTCAAGGATGGAGAGGGGCTCGCCGAGCAGGCCG
>CAZTVJ010000525.1:0-11239 GCA_964616935.1 uncultured Acidimicrobiales bacterium
CGATGAAGGCGCCCACCGTGGCCAAGCTCGCCGGCGACGGTGGGTTCGCCATCGAGACCGTCGTGGAGAAGGCGCGGATCAACACCCTCATCCCCGACCTGAAGGACGCCGGCGCCACGGACATCATCGAGCTGCCGATCACGAAGATCGTGCACTGATGGCGCCGCGGTCCGGTGTCGTCGCCGTCTTCGACGAGGCGAAGGGGCTCGGCACCGTGACCGCCGACGACGGACGATCGTTTCCCTTCCACTGCACCCAGATCGCCGATGGCAGCCGTACGATCGCCGTCGGCACCGCGGTCACCTTCGAGCCGTTGGCCCGCCTCGGGGAGTGGGAGGCCGGGCAGATCACGCCCAGGTAGCGGGCGCTACTCGACCGGCGGTCCGATCCAGCGCCAGCTGCCGCAGCCGCGGGACCGGAAACCGACTTCGAACGTCGCGATCTCGACGTAGGCGATGCCGGCGGCCACGCCATCGTCGAGGAGGTCCTCCGGTTCCCCCGTGAACGCGGTGAGCTGCTCCCACCGGCAGGGTGCGGCGGCGCTCGACTGGTAGACGCCGGGCACCATCTCCTCGCTGACGACCCAGTCGCCGTCGGGGACCACGGTCGTCGGTCCGAGCGGCGCCACCTGTGCGAACCAGGTGCCACAGCCAGCCGAGAAGAACCCCTTGTCGCCCGGCAAGAGGTCGACGATGGTGCGCGGGGCACCGCCGCCGGTGGCAAGGAGGTCACCCGGTTGGCCGGAGAAGCTGCGGAGTCGCTGCCACACGCAGCCAGGACCACCGGGTGCGACGTACCTCCCCGGCGGCACCTGCGAGGGCACGTTCCACGAGCCTGCCGGGATGGCAAAGCCGGCGGGAGCCTGCGGCGCCTCGGGGGCCACGACCGCGCAGTCGAAGAGCGGCTGGGCCGACGATGTCCCGTCGAAGTAGCCGGTGACGTCGACGATGACGTCCACGGTGCCCCAGGCGTTGTAGATCGTGATGGCACCGTCGTAGCCGAGACCGGTCGTGACGAGGTTCGGCACGGTCTGGTCGCGAGAGAAGTTGAGGTTGGAGGAGCCCGGTAGCGGGTTTCCCTTCGGGTAGACGGTGACGTAGCCGCCAGCGCTCGCCGCAGTGACCGTGACGTTCAAGGCAACGGCGGTGACGCCGTTGTTCGGCACACCGCCCCGTCCCAGGATGGCGATGCTGCGCTTGTCGCCGTGCCCCAACCGCACACAGCACAGACCGCCGCGGGTGTCGGCGAGGCGGCTCGGTTTGACCGCGTCGAACCCACCGGAGAACCAGCCGGCCACATCGATGATCACGTGGGTGGACCCACTCGAGTTGAACACGGTGATCCGGCCGTTCGCGCCGAGACCGACGAGCACCATGTTCGGCACCGTCTGTCCAGGCCCGAAGTTGAGGTTCGACGTGCCCGGGAAGGCGGTGCCGGCGGGGTAGAGGCTGAGGTACCCGCTGCTGGTCGGGCTCGTGACGGTGACGTTGAGGGCGACGCTGGCGCCGGCGGGGATGCCGCTGCGCCCGGACACCTGGACGTTGCGGGTCTCGCCAGGCCCGATGGGCGTCTGGCCCACCGAGCGGGTGTCGAGGAACCGCGCCGGGGTGATGGGGTTGAACCCGCCGGAGAACCAACCGGAGACGTCGATGATGACCTGCGTCCAGCCGTTGGAGTTCAGGACGGAGATCTGCCCGTTGGCACCGAGGCCCACCATCACCATGTTCGGCACGGTCTGGCCGGGACCGAAGTTCAGGTTCGAGCTGCCGGGGAACGGCGTGCCCCCGGGGTAGACGCTCAAGAACCCGCCCGAGGTGGGTCCGGTCACGGTGACGTTCAGTGCCACGGCCACCGCGCCGGCCGGGATGCCGCCGCGACCGGTGATCTGTACGTTGCGGACCTCGCCCGGGCCGAGCGCGGCCTGGCCGGGGAGGCGGGTGTCGAAGAAGCGCGCTGGCACCATCGGCTTGAACGAGTTCGCGGCGGCGGCGACCGCCGGTGCGGCGTCGGCGACGACCGCCATCAAGGCGAGCAGCAACGCCACGACCAGGCTCGGGGCCCGTACGCGACGCATCGGCAGCACCTCCCCACCCGCCCGGGCCATACCCACCTAGGGTGGCGACACTACCGCGATGCGTGAGCAGCGACGGCCCCGGACTCAGGGCGAAGCAGCCGCCTTGACCTGGACGAAGGCCAGCCGGATCTGCGAGAGGGCGTCGCGCAGGGTGGGCTCGGCCTCGCCCAGCCGGTCGGCCAACCCCTCGACGAGCGCGCCGAGGGCGTCGATGGCCAGCGCAGCGTCAGCGAGGTGGTCTGGTCCGGCGCCCAGGTGGATGGCGGCCAGCTCGAACAGGCCCATGGCGTGGTTGGCCACCACCTGCTCCGCCGGCACGTCGGCCAGGCGCCGGCGCGCCGCGTCCAGCTCCGCCGCCATGGCCGCCTCCGCCTCGGCGACGTCGTCGTCGTCGAGGGCCGCGTCCTCGAGCTCCGCGTCCTCGAGCTCCTCGTCGCCGGCGAGCTCTCGCTCGAGATCGTTGAGCGCGTCCTGTGCCGAGGCCACTGGCTCGGCCGGTACATCGCGCTCGCCGCCCGGTGTCCACAAGCTGCCCATGTGCGGTAACCTACCGGGGTCAACAACGAGGAAGTGGGGCTCTCGCACGACATCGTCGGGCGGTGGGTCCCCACCTGGCCACCGCCGGTGCGCCCAGGTCGATGTGCGAACAGGGGCCCCGCGGTCCCTGATCAGGCGTCGGCTTCCCCGCCGACGCCTGTAGCCGTTTTCTGGGAGGAGCAAGCCCATTGCGTAGGAGTGAGCACCCATAGTCACGCCCGCTGCCAACGAGCCCCGCATCAACGATCGGATCCGAGCCCGGGAGGTGCGACTCATCGCACCCGACGGAGAACAGCTGGGAATCCGGGCGTTGCCCGAGGCACTGCAGATGGCCCGTGAGCAGGATCTCGACCTGGTCGAAGTGGCCCCGCTGGCCAACCCCCCCGTATGCCGGATCATGGATTACGGCAAGTACAAGTACGAGGAAGCCCAGCGAGCCCGTGAGTCCCGGCGCAAGAGCAGCGCCGTCTCCATCAAGGAGATGAAGTACCGCCCGAAGATCGGGCAGGGGGACTTCGACACCAAGACCCGCAAGGTCACCGAGTTCCTGGCCGAGGGACACAAGGTGAAGGTCACGATCATGTTCCGAGGCCGAGAGGTCTTCCATCCCGAGCTGGGCAAGAAGATCCTCGACCAGGTTGCCGAGCACGTCGTGACGGTCGGCAAGGTGGAGACCATGCCCCGGCTCGACGGCCGGAACATGACCATGGTCCTCGCCCCCGACAAGCGGGCGCAGCAGTCGAAGAAGCCGCAGCGAGAGGCTGCACCGCTCGAGGAGCACGCGGCCGCAGTGGTCGCCGCGGCCGAAGCGGTGGTCGACGCTGAGGCAGTGGTCGACGCTGCGGCCGACCCGGCGTCGTTGCCGCCCGAGGCCGTCCAGGCCGTTGCGGCGGACAACGGAGCCACCCCTCCTTCCTGACGCCGACCGAGCTTGTGGCCGGCACCGAGGTGCCGGCCGAGCCGGCGACGAGACGAAAGAACCAACCATGCCGAAGATGAAGACGAACAAGACGGCCGCGAAGCGGTTCCGCAGGACCGGCACCGGCAAGATGCGCCGGCTGCAGTCCATGCGCCAGCACCTGTTCGAGAAGAAGTCCTCCACGCGCACCCGTCGCCTTGCCGGCGAGGTCGACGTCCACCCCGGCGACGTCAAGCGCGTGAAGCGCCTGCTCGGCGAGCGCTGAGCTGATCCCACCGTCCGCATTCGTCTGAAAGGAGACGCTGATGGCCAGGGTCAAGCGTGCCGTCTCGTCCAAGAAGCATCGCAAGCAGATCCTCGAGCGCGCCAAGGGGTACTACGGCAACAAGAGCCGTTCCTACCGCGCCGCCAACGAGCAGGTCATGCACTCGGGGCAGTACGCCTTCCGCGACCGGCGGGCCCGCAAGGGTGAGTTCCGCCGGCTCTGGATCCAGCGCATCAACGCTGCCTGCCGGCTCAACGGCATGAGCTACAGCCGGTTCATCGCCGGGCTCACCGCCGCCGGCGTGGAGGTCGACCGCAAGGTCATGGCCGATCTCGCCGTCACCGATCCGGCCGCGTTCGCGGCGCTGGTGAAGGCCGCCGAAGAGGGCCTGGAGGCCAAGGGCTGACCGGCCTGGCCTTCACCAACCCGAAGGTCCAGCGGCTGCGACGCCTCCTGGGGCGCCGCACAGCGCGCCGGGAGGAGGGCGCGTTCGTCATCGAGGGCCCGGGACTGGTGGGAGAAGCGGTCGCCGCCGGCCTCGAGTTGGAGGCTGTCTACGTCGAGGTGGGTCATGAGCCCCCCCACGCGCCGGGCGTTCCGGTGGTTGAGCTGGACCGAGGCGTCGTCGGGCGAGTCGCCACCACGGTGTCGCCGCCGCCCGTCCTCGCCGTGGCTCGCCGGTGCGACGTGGCCCTCACCGCGCTCGACGGTGCCCGCTTCGTCGTGATCGTCGCCGGTGTGGCCGACCCAGGCAACCTGGGCACGATCCTGCGGGTGGCGGAGGCGGCCGGAGCAGACGCCGTGGTGCTGACCGAGGGTTCGGTCGATCCGTTCAACCCGAAGGTCGTGCGATCGTCGGCCGGCGCGCTCTTCCACGTCCCGATTGCGGTCGACGTCGCGGTCGGCACGCTCGCCGCGCTGGGCCTGCCGCTGGTCGCGGCGGCGGCGACGGGCGGGACGCCCTATGACGAGGCCCCGCTCGGTCCACCCATCGCCCTCGTGCTCGGTGGCGAAGCCCACGGCGTACCCGACGGCCTGGAGGTGGACGGCGTGGTCTCGATCCCGCACCTCGGGCGGGCTGAGAGCCTCAACGTTGCCATGGCCGCGGCCGTGCTGTGCTTCGAGGTGGCCCGGCGGCTGCGCACCACCTGAGGGCACAACGCTCAGGCCGCCCTGTTCTCAGGTTGGTGGCGTCGCCCCGGGGCCGAACGCCGCCAGGGCGTCGCCGCTGTCGAGCGCGATCAAGCCGTCGACCCAACGGTGGAACCGATGACCACCGCCCTCGTTGCGGCCGAACAGGAACTCCGCTTTCGTCCCGGTCTTCACGGCTCGCTGGATGCGCAGCCCGGTGTAGTAGTCCTCGTCTCGAACGACCCGCTCGAGGAAGTCGGCCTGCTTCTCGGCCAGCTCCCTCTCCTCGTCGTCGGGCTCGTGGTCGAGGAAGTAGGACTGGACGGTGAGCGAGCGATCGGCATCGTCGCCCGGGAACAGCTGGGAGACCAGCGCCCCCCGCCCCCCCGCCTCGAAGCTGGCGATGGAGACGTGGGGGAAGATGGTCCACACGCCACCCATCAGTGCCTCCACGTCCCACTCGGCGTCGGGCACCGCTTCCAGGGCCAAGAACTTCGGGTTCGGCATGGTCACCCGCTGGTGCGGACCCCAGGCGTCGTAGAGAGCCCGATTCCCGATGTCCGGCCCGAAGCTGTTCTTGTGCAGGATGGGCAGGTGGTAGAAGTCCAGGTAGCCGTCGTAGGCGACCTTCCAGTTCGGCCCTTCCACCTTGCGGCGGGCGACGAGGTGCCATTCGTCGAAGCGGAACTCGGCCAGCAACGAGTCGTAGCCGCACAGGAACGCGTCGATGTCCATCGGCGCGCCCGGTGTCAGCACGCCGAACACCAGGCCGGCGCGCTCGGCGACCGGGAGCGGCGTGAGCCCGAGGCACGAGGTGTCGAGCGGGCCGAAATCCTCCCGGCTGAGGATGCCCACGAGGGCACCCTGCTGGTCGTAGGTCCAGGCGTGGTAGGGGCAGCTGAACCGCCGGGCGTTGCCGAGGCCCTCCTCCACCACGATGGCCCCACGGTGGCTGCACATGTTGACGAAGGCCCGCACGGCTCCGTCGGCGCCCCGGCTGAGCAGCACCGGCACGCCGGCGACCTCCAAGGCCTTGTAGTCGCCAGGGGTAGCCAGCTCCGCGCTGAACGCGAGCATCAGCGGCAGGCGCTTGAAGATGCGGTCGACCTCCAGGCGCCATCGGTCCGGGTCGTAGTAGTTCGTCGCCGGTACGCGGTGCACCTCGGGTTCCTGGTCGATGGTGCCCGCGTGCACGTGCGCGAGGTTGCGCCTGGTCATCGCTACGAGCTCGCCACGCGCCGTCATGGGGCCCCCTCGTCGATCGCCGGTAGCACCATCGTAGAGGTGGTCAGCTCGCTCAGCGGGAATCCGGCCGTGGCCGGGGAGCGACCGGCTAGCCTGCCTGCCGATGCGCACGACCGACACCCGCCTCCGATTTCGGTGCCCCCGGGCCCGGCTCGGGGGTGGCGCGCGCGTGCCCGGCGTCTGAGCGCCGAACCAGGGCAGGCCCAAGCGACCACCGCTCGGCGGGCCCGGGGGATCTCCGATGCCCCCGCTGCTGCCGAAAGGATCCTCGTGGAACGAACCCCTACGCTCGCCGGGATGATCGACGACGTCCGGCGGGCGGCCGACGACGCCGCCGCCCGCATCCGCACGGTGTCGAGCCTCGACGAGCTGCGCGCCCTGGACACCGAGCTGCTCGGCAAGCGGGGGACCCTCGCCGGCCTTCGCCAACGCCTCGGTGGCCTGGACCCGGCCGAACGACCCGAGGTCGGCCAGGTCGTGAACGAATCCGTCGCGCTGGTGGAGGGAGCGCTCGCCGAGCGGCGTGTCGAGCTCGGGGCCGCGGAGCGCCGGGTGCGCCTCGCCGCCGAGCAGCTGGATCTGACCGAGCTGGTGGGACGGCCGACCCGGGGCCACACCCACCTCGTCACCCAGACGCACGAGAGCCTGGAGGACGTCTTCGTGGGCCTCGGCTTCACCATCGCCGAGGGCCCGGAGGTGGAGAGCGACTGGTACAACTTCGAAACCCTCAACATGCCGCCGGCCCACCCTGCTCGCAGCATGTGGGACACGCTCTTCGTCGAGTACGGCGAGCCCGGCAGCACCGTCATGCGGACGCACACGTCCCCGGTCCAGATCCGGGTGATGGAGAGCCAGGCCCCACCGCTCTACTGCATCATGCCGGGGCGCGTCTTCCGGCGCGACACACCGGACGCCACCCACATGCCCGTGTTCCACCAGATCGAAGGGCTCGTCGTCGATCGGGGCATCACCTTCGCGGACCTCGCCGGCACGATCGAGGCGTTCACGAAGGCCTACTTCGGCCCGGGCTACTCCTCCCGACTGCGGCCGTCGTACTTCCCCTTCACGGAGCCGTCGGCCGAGTACGACATCCGCCGTCCGGATGGCACCTGGCTCGAGCTCGGCGGTTGCGGCATGGTGCACCCCAACGTGTTCGCCGCCGTCGGCCTCGACCCCGAGGCCTGGAGCGGCTTCGCCTTCGGCTTCGGCACCGACCGCCTGGCCTTGTCCCGCCACGGTGTCGACGACCTCCGTGAGATGTTCACCAACGACATCCGGTTCCTGGAGCAGTTCTGATGCGTGTCCTCCACTCCTGGTTGCGAGAGCTGGCCCCGTTCGCCGATCCCCACGACGAAGGTGCCGTCGAGCATCTCGCCGACACCTTGAGCAGCCTCGGCCTCGCGGTCGAGGAGGTCGAGCACGTCGGCGCGGGCGTCGACGGGGTGGTGGTGGCTCGCGTGCTCGCGCTGCGGCCGCATCCCAGCGCCGACCGCATCCAGCTGGTCGACGTCGACACGGGCGACGGTGAGGCGCTCCAGATCTGCTGCGGCGCGTTCAACATGGCGGTCGGCGACCTCGTGCCGCTGGCGACGCTTGGCACGGTGATGCCCGATGGCATGGAGATCGCCCGGCGCAAGCTGCGGGGCGAGTGGTCCAACGGCATGCTCTGCTCGCCGCGTGAGCTCGGTGTGGGCGACGAGCACGGGGGCATCTGGGTTCTGCCGGCCGGGCTCCCTCTCGGCCAGCCCGCCCTGGCGGCGCTGGGAGTGTCACCCGACGTGGTGTACGACCTCGACCTCACCAGGAACCGGCCCGACGCCTGGAGCCATCGAGGCGTCGCGCGCGACGCGGCGGCCGCACTCGGGCTCCCGTTCACCGACCCGTCGCCGGCGGTGGCGCCCCGCGGCGCACCCATCACGACGCCGGTCGAGATCGTCGACCCCGACCTGTGCGGCCGCTTCACCGCGACGGTGCTGACGGGTGTGGAGGTGAGGCCGGCGGCGAGGTGGATGGCTGAGCGGCTGGAGCGCGCCGGCATGCGGCCCATCAGCAACGTGGTCGACGTGTCGAACTACGTGATGCTCGAGCTGGGGCAGCCCAACCATCCCTACGACCTGGACCGCCTGCCCGGTCGCAGCTTTCGCGTCCGCCGCGCTCGCGCCGGCGAGACCATGGTCACCCTCGACGACATCGAGCGACTGTGCATCGAGGACGACCTCCTGATCTGTGACGGGCACGACGCGCCGATCGGTCTGGCCGGGGTGATGGGCGGCGCGTCGTCGGAGATCCACGCCGGCACGACCACGGTCGCGCTGGAGATGGCGTGGTTCGCCCCGCTCGGCATCGCCCGGACATCGGCTCGGCTGGGCCTGCGCTCGGAGGCTTCGGCCCGGTTCGAGCGCGGCGTCGACCCCTTCGTGATCGATGCGGCGATCGGTCGCTTCGTCCAGCTGCTCAGCGAGACCTGCCCGTCGCTCGCGGTCGCGCCGGGGGCGGTGGATGCGCGGGGGGCGCTGCCGGCCACCGGAGCAGCTCGGCTCCGGACGGAGCGGGTGAACCGGCTGCTCGGCATCCAGATCACCGACGGTGAGATCACGACGTTGCTCGATCCCATCGGGTTCACGGTCGGTGCTTCGATGGCCGAGGGTGTCCAGGCCATCAGCATCCCGTCGTGGCGTCCCGACTGCGTCGAGGAGATCGACCTCATCGAGGAGGTGGCGCGCCACTACGGCTACGAGCGCATCGGCAAGACCGTTCCCGCCTCCGCCCATCCGGGCGCGCTCACGCCGCTCCAGCGCGATCGGCGGGTGGTACGCCAGGTCATGGTCGGCCTGGGGCTGGCCGAGGCCATGCCGACGCCCCTGCTCGGTCCCGGCGACCACGAGCGCGCCGGCCTCGTCGAGGAACCGATCGCCCTGACCAACCCGATGGTGGTCGAGGAGAGCCTGTTGCGCACCTCGCTCAGGCCCGGCTTGCTCCGAGCGCTGGCCTACAACGAGTCGCACCGCAACCTGGGCGTCGGGTTGTTCGAGCTGGGCCACGTCTATCGCCGACCGCAAACCGAGGCGCGGTTGCCCGACGAGCGGGAGGTGCTCACGGCGATGAGGGCCGGTGTCGACGCGATGGCCGCCGCGTCGTGGTGGCGCGACCTGGCCCACGCGCTCGCAGTCGCGGGCGTCGTCTTGTCCGCGACGGAGCAGCCGGGGATGCACCCGACCCGCACCGCCGCCCTGGTCGGGTCCGAGGGCGCCGTGCTGGGCTACGTCGGCGAGATCGACCCTGCGGTACTCGAGGCGTGCGCCATCTCCCAGCGTGTCGCGGTGCTCGAGGTGGACCTGTTGGCGCTGCTCTCGCGCCCCCACGGTGCGGTCCAGTACCGGCGGGTCAGCCGCTACCCGTCGAGCGACCTCGACCTCGCGTTCGCAGTGGCCGAGGCCGTGCCGGCGGCTGAGGTGACCGCCGCGCTGGCGGCCGCGGGTGGAGCGCTCGTGGCCGCGCCCGAGCTGTTCGACGTGTACCGCGGGCAGGGCATGGCCGAGGGCACGCGCGGTCTCGCCTACCGGCTACGGCTCCAGGCCCCCGATCGCACCCTCACCGACGCCGATGTGGCCGAGGTGCGCAGCGCCTGCATTTCGGCCGCGCAACGCGTCGGAGCGACCCTTCGGACCTAGCTCCCGAGGCAGTTCCCGTAGGCGAAGAACACCCCTTCGGCGCTGGGCAGGACGTTCTGGTAGGCGACCATGAAGCCGGAGGGTAGGACGGTGTCGACGGCGGGGAGGTTCGCCTCGTCGATCGGCTTCGTCCACCGGGTCTGGCCGGTCGCCGGATCGACGGCTTCCAGCGTGCCTGTCGCCTGGGTGTCGGTGGCGAGCAGTACCAGGCCAGGCCCGGCCTCGAGGTTGGCGCCCTCGACGGTCCAGCGCACATCGCCCGTGCGCGGGTCGAGGGCACCGACGCCCCCGTCGAGGACGACGTACACGTTGCCATCGGTCGGCTCGGGCCGCTGCGGCGGGTAGCCGGGGTTGGTCCACAGCTTCGTGCCCGTGGCGACGTCGTACCCGACGGTGGCCTCGTCGGCCGATCCCGTGGCCACGCCGTCGACGATGCGCACGGCGTAGGTGTCACTCGCCTGGGTGAAGGGCGCCTCCCACCGTCTCACTCCGGTGCCGGCGTCGTAGGCCACCGTCGACTCGCCTGTCGTGACCAGCACCGCCGACGAGTCGGCGGTGGTACCGCCCATGTCAGGCCCGACGTCGGTGCCCCAGCGCGACTCGCCGCTGGACCGGTCGAGCAGCTCGATCACGGTGGTGCCCGGCCCGGTGCTGGCGACGACCACGGTGTCCGGCCCGTCGGCCAGCTTGCGGCCCGCTCGGGTCCAGCGCACCTTCCCCGTGGCGAGGTCGATGCCCTCGACCCGGCCGCCGGACGGCGGCACGACGACGCCGCTGCCGGTGCCGAGGGCCGCGGTGCCGCCGTCGGTCGAGGTGTCAACGCCGTCGAGGTTGTGGCGCCACAGCTCCTGGCCGGTGGACGCGTCGATGGCCACCATCGTTTGGCCGGCTCTCGCACTGCTGCACGGCCCGCCGAGGACGAGCAGCTTGCCGTCGGTGACGGTGGCCGCGTAGGCGTTCCACCCCGAGAGCGCGCTCCAGCACGGTGCACCGTCGACGGGGCTGAGCGCGACGATCGCAGGGTTTTCGACGTCGATGCCCTGGCACCCGGAGCCGCTCGCCGCGGTGGACGTCGGCGGTGCGAGGGATGTGGTCGGCGCAGCCGCAGCGCTTGTCACCGTGGTCGCTGGCAGGGTGGTGGCTGGTCCGCTGGTGCTGGGAAGGGAGCCGTCGCCTCCGCCGCTGCATGCGGCCAGGCTGATCGCCGCGGCGAGGATCAGGAGGGGGCGACCTCGGCTCACAAGAGCTGGTACACCTCGTAGCGGACGCCGCCGTCGATGGTCTCGCCGTGGGCGACGGCCTGGACGTCGTTCAGCCACGCGTAGCGCTCGTCGCCGGTCTCGAACAGTGGCGCCGTACGCAGCTTCTTGCCGCCGTCGAGGCCGATGCCCTTGTAC
>CAZTVJ010000526.1:0-5685 GCA_964616935.1 uncultured Acidimicrobiales bacterium
CCGCAGCGTCACCGCGCGCGTGGGCCAACCCCGCCGTCATCCCGCCCTCCATCTGGAAGTTGCGAGAGAGCTGGATGATCTTGAAGCGAGGGTCCTGGTCGCGGACCTTCAGCAACTTGTCGTAGCTGTCGTCGGCGGAGCCGTTCTCGACGGCGATCACCTCGAAGTCGTAACGGTCGGCCAGCTCGTCGAACACCGCCTGCAGCCGGCGAGCCAGCTCGTCGATGTTCTCGGACTCGTTGTAGACGGGGGTCACGATCGAGATGAGCTTGCGCGCGGTCGGAGCGGCGTCCAGCGAGTCCATCAGTCCAGGTCCATCAGAGGTACCGGCAGACCTTCGCTGCCAGCTCGTCGGGCAGGTCGGGTGACATCAGGTGGAGGGGCTGGGACTCCATGCTGCCCGTGGCGGTGATGCGGCTCGTGATCTTGGGGAAGTAGGTCTGCTCGGTGTCGATCGGCACGATGAACCCGTGCGGGCCATCGGTCAGCAGCGCGGCCTGCGCCGCGGGCGACGCGAGCCCCGAGGCGTCCAGCTCGAGCAACGGGATGCCGAACGCCTCGAACAGCGGCGCCCAGGCGGGGAAACCGAGGCCCGTCGCGGTGTCGCACCCGAGGTAGGCACCACCGAAGTAGTTCTTCTGCGTCATGCGGATGGAGCCGTAGCCCTCGTTCGAGAAGAGGAAGATCTTGATCGGCAGCCGGTTCACCGCCACCGTCGCCAGCTCCTGGAGGTTCTGGATGAAACCGCCGTCGCCTTCCACCAGCAGCGTGCGACGCCCCGGCCACGCCATGGCTGCGCCGATGGCGCCCGCCAGGCCATAGCCCATGCTGGCCAGGCCCTTGTCGGTGATGGCGATCTGGCCGGCCTTCACCTCGAACGTCTGCATCGCCACGGAGTTGGCCCCGCCACTGGAGCAGGGGATGACAACGTCGTCGGGCTCGGCCAGCGCGGCCAGGTCGGCGAAGAACTGGTAGGGGCAGACGAAGCCAGGCGCGGTGACGTTGGGCGGGTCGCGCAGCGGGAGCAGCTCACGCACCTCGCGGCCGAAGGCCAGCCACTCGGGCCACCCCGGGTAGGTCTCGGCCACGAGGCGCTCGAGCAGCGCGTTGGCATCGGCTTCCACGGCGACGTCGACGCGAGGGTGCCCCTTGCGAAGCTCCGCCGGATCGATGTCGACCTGGACGACCGTGCCGCCGCGGCCGAACTCCTGCCAGTTGAACCCGGTCTGCTGGAGGCCGAGACGGGTACCGAGCGCCACGATGAGGTCGGCCTGGGCCAGCAGCACGTTCGCCGATCGCTGCCCCCACGTGTTCGGCCGGCCGAGGTAGGTGGGCAGGCGGCTGTCGACGCGGTCCATGCCGTTCCAGGTGGTCATCACCGCCACGCCGGTGGCGGCCAGACGATCGGCCACCGCGGTGGCCGTGGCGCGGCTGACACCGCCGCCGATCAGCCACACCGGCCGTGCGGCCTCCCGGGTGAGCGCGGCGATCTCGGGTGCCACGCGCTCGGCCTCGGCCACTGCTGCCGCGGACGGACCGACGGGCACGGGCGCGAACCCGGCTTCGAGCGTGGCCCGGTCGGCCGGCGCGCCCTGGGCGTCGAGGCACAGCTCGACGAAGACGGGCCCCGGCCGGCCCTGGCGGCCGGCCTCGATGGCCGCCACCAGCTCCTTGCGGGGCACCGGCTGCTCGATGCGGATCGACTCCACCGTCACGGGTCGGGCGATGGCCACGCCGTCGATCTCCTGGATGCCGCGCTGGCGGATGCCACCGGTGGCGAGGTCGGTCGACTTCACCTGGCCGCCGAGCACCAGCAGCTCGCGGCTCTCCAGGTAGGCGCCGCTCATGGCCGTGACGATGTTTGTGACGCCCGGCCCGGCGGTGACCAGGGCGAAGGCGCGGCCCTCCCCGCCCGACTCGTTGAAGTACTCCGCCGCGATGCCGCACGCCACCTCGTGCACGAACGGCACGCACGTCATGCGGCTCCGGGCCCCGTCGAGCAGGTGCATGATGTTGCCGCCGGCCACGAAGAAGCAGTGGTTGTAGCCCAGCTCGACGAGCCAGTCCATCACCACCTCCGCATACTTCTGCTGCTTCACGGGTGACAACCGACCATCGGCACGGCGCCGAGGGAAGCGCCAGCGACGAGGCGCACGCGGCGCGAGGAGGAAGCGCAGCGGACGACGAGCCCGCCAATCAACACGGATCGAGGCCTCGCTGCGAGATCTGGGCGCGCAGCGCCGGGCTGCGGGAGTAGGGGTTGTCGAGCACGTCCAGCGTGAGCGGTTCGCCCTTGGCCAGCGGTGCTACGAGCTGCTCGCCCGCGATCAGCTCCCGGCACGACAGCTGTCCCTTGAGCAGCGGAACCGCCAGGAACACGTCCGCCTCGGTGAGGCGCTCGCCCGTGGTGAGGTCTCGTGCGGCGTAGACCCCCCGCACCAGGCCATCGAGGTAGTCGGTCTCGCGCTGGGTGGGGATCCGCTTCGTCGAGCCCGGCGCGCCGCACATGGCCTTGGCCTTGTGGAATGCCCGGAACCACTCGTCGCACTGCTCGGGCAGGGTGCAGTAGGGCGACACCTCGATGCCGTCGGCGTCGATGTCGATGTGGCGTTCGAAGGTGCGGGCGCCCTTCGCGTAGGCCATGAGGATCGACGAGGTCCAGTCGTGGTACTCGTGCGTGGAGAACCCGATGGTGACGCCGGGATAGCGGTTGCGCAGGAAGTCGATCTGGTTGAGCTCCAGCTCGTGGTCCTCGGACGGGTAGAGCGACACGCAGTGGTTGAGAGCCAGCGGGATGCCGCGGTTCTCGAAGAACGTCACGAGGTCGTCGACGTCCTTGAGCGAGGAGCCGCCGGTCGAGGCGATGACCGGCTTGCGGATGCGGGCGATCGCCTCGATGAGCACCCAGTCGTTCAGATCGGAGGACGCCAGCTTCACGAGCGGGAGACCGAGCTCGGCGCAGAGCTCCACCGAGGCCTCGTCGAAGGGCGTAGCCATCGGGATGCAGCCGCTGCGGCGGATGACGTGGGTGAGCTCTTCGAAGTCCTCCATCGACATCTTGGTGTCGAGCGTCTTCTTGATGTAGCGGACGTCGGTGCGGTCCCGATAGCGGGGGTGGATGAAGTTGTCGACGTCGCGGAACTGCAGCTTGATGGCGGCGCGCACGTTGTTGTAGCGCACCACCTTGGCGAAGTCCGCGGTGATCCGCTTGCCCCGGTCGAGGCTGCCCCAGTGGTTGTTGGCCAGCTCGAGGACGAAGAGCTCGTCGAAGATGTCCCGGTTGATGGTCATGTGGTTGCTCCTGCAACGAACTCGTGGATGGACTCGACGATGAAGTCGAGCATCGGCTCGGTGAGGCCCGGGTACACGCCGACCCAGAACGTGCCCTCGGTGATGACGTCGGCGTTGTCGAGCGGCCCGACGACCCGGTGGGGGGCGCCGAGGTACGCGGGCTGGCGCACGAGGTTGCCGCCGAACAGCAGGCGGGTGCCGATGCGGCGGTCCTCCAGGTGCTGCACCAGCTCGAGCCGGTTGAACGGCGCGCCCGGCCGCACCGTGAGGGCGAAGCCGAACCAGCTCGGCTCGCTGCGGGGCGTGGGCGTGGGGAGCAGCAGGTGCTCCTCGAGATCGGCCAGGCCGTCGCGCAGGTACTGCCAGTTGTGCCGCCGGGCTTGGATGAAGCCAGGGAGCTTGTCGAGCTGGGCGACGCCCACCGCGGCCTGCATGTCGGTGAGCTTCAGGTTGTAGCCCACGTGGGAGTACACGTACTTGTGGTCGTAGCCGCGGGGGAGGTCGCCGAGCTGCCAGTCGAACCGGCGGCCGCAGGTGTTGTCCTTGCCCGGGTCGCACCAGCAGTCCCGCCCCCAGTCCCGGAACGAGGCCACCAGCTTCTTCAGGGCGCCACGGTTGGTGACGACGCATCCGCCCTCGCCCATGGTGAGGTGGTGGGCGGGGTAGAAGCTCACGGTGGCCAGGTGGCCGAACGAGCCGACCGGTCGGCCGTCGTAGCGGGCACCCACCGCGTCGCAGGTGTCCTCCACCACCCACAGGTCGTGCTCGGCGGCGAGCTGCATGACCGCGTCGAGGTCGAACGGGTTCCCCAGCGTGTGGGCCATCATGATGGCCCGGGTTCGCGGGCCGACGGCCTCGGCCAGGCGCTCGATGTCCGCGTCGTAGGTGCCGAGCTGCGCGTCGACGAACACCGGCGTCAGCCGGTTCTGCAGGATCGGGTTCACCGTGGTGGGAAACCCTGCAGCGACGGTGAGGACTTCGTCGCCTTCGCGCAGGCGCAGCTTGCCGAGCCGAGGTGAGGTGAGCGCCGAGACGGCGAGCAGGTTGGCCGACGACCCGCTGTTGCACAGGAGTGCGTGCCGCACCCCCATCACCTCGGCGAAGCGGGCCTCGAACTCGGCGGCGTAGCGGCCCGTCGTGAGCCAGAAGTCGAGCGACGAGTCGACCAGCGACACCACCTCGGCGGCGTCGAACACCTTGCCCGAGACCGGGATGGCACTGATGCCGGCCACGAACGGGCGGGGCGGGAAGGCCAGGTCGTGGTACTCGGCCACGAGCTCCAAGATGCGCTCGCGCAGCTCGTCGGCCTCGTCAGCCATCTCGCGCCCCTCGGCCGAGCAGTGCTTCGTACCACGGCACCGTGGCGGCCAACCCGTCGGCCAGGCTGACCGTCGCCTTCCAGCCGAGGCGCTCGTGGGCCTTGGTGGCGTCGAGGTACTGATCGTGGATCTCCCCGGCGGCCTCGCCGAGGACGTGCGGTTCGGTGCCGGGGCGGCCGGCGGCCTCGCACGTGGCCGTATAGATGTCCATCACCGTCCGGGGTGACTCGTCGCTGAAGTTGAAGGCCTCACCTGGGGGGCCGCCGTCGAGCAGCCAACCGGCCAGCACCAGGTAGGCGTCAACGACGTCCTCGACGTGGAGGTAGTCCCGCAGGAACGTGCCGTCGCTGCGCAGCACCGGTCGCTCGCCCTGCAGCAACGAGCGGATGGTGCCGGGCACGATGCGGCTCCAGTTCAGGTCGCCGCCGCCGTAGATGTTCCCGCAGCGGGCGATGCCGACGGGCAGACCGTAGGTGCGGGCGTAGCTCTGGGCGACGAGGTCGGCGCAGGACTTCGACACCTCGTAGGGCTGCACCCCGGCGAGCGGCATGTCCTCGGTGTAGGGCAGCGAGGGCTGCGCGCCGTACGCCTTGTCGGACGAGGCAACCACGACGGCCCGCACCAGGTCCACGTGGAGGCGGGCCGCTTCGAGCACGTTCCACGTGCCCTGCACGTTGGACTCCAGCGTGAGCCGAGGGGCGCGCCGTGCGGTGCCGACGATGGTCTGGGCGCCCAGGTGCACGATGACGTCCACGTCGTGGCCGACCACGGCCCGCTCGATGGCGTCGGCGTCCTCCAACCGACCGTCGACGACGGTGAGGCGGTCGATCGTGCCGCTGCGCAACAGCTCGGACTGGGGGTCGTGGTCGGCCACCAGCGCCACCACACGCGCACCTTCGTCGACCAGCCGTCGCGCCAGCCACGACCCGACCATCCCGGTGGCGCCGGTGACCAGCACCCGGTGCGGCGACCACGCTTGGCCGGTCACGACGCGCCCCTCACGACGCGCCCCTCACGACCAGGCCTTCCACGGCGCCTTGCCGGTGTCCCAAAGCTCGTTCAGCATCTTGAACTC
>CAZTVJ010000527.1:0-9168 GCA_964616935.1 uncultured Acidimicrobiales bacterium
CGTCGGTCCACTCCCCCTCCTTCACAGCCCGGATGACCTTCTGCGTGTCGGCCCCCAACCGAGGCCCACAGGCCCCCGGCACCACCTGGAGCACGAGCGAGGCGGCCTCGGAGACATCGGCGGTGAGCATCACCTCGCGCACGTTCACCTCGTCCATGATCAACCCGACGAACGGTTCCAGGCGCGCAGCGTCCGGCGCGGCAACCACCAGTGTGGGCAGCGGCAGACGAACCCGGAGGCCTCGTGCCTTGCGCACCGACAGCGCCGCCGTGACGACGTCGCGGACCTCGTCCATGGACGCGACGAGGTCGCTGTCGGCGGGCAGCTCGCGCGCCGACGGCCAGTCCGTGAGGTGCACGCTGCGCTCGCCCGTGAGCCCTCGGTAGACCTCCTCGGTCACGAGGGGCAGCAGTGGTGCGGTGACGCGCGTCAACACATGGAGGGCCGTGTAGAGCGTGTCGAAGGCGTCGGTGTCGCCGCCCCAGAACCGATCACGGCTACGGCGGATGTACCAGTTCGTGAGGACGTCGAGAAAGGCGCGCACCGAGGCACACGCCCCGAACAGGTCGTAGGCGTCCATCTGGTGCGTCGTGGCCGCCACCAGGTCGTGGAGCTTGGCCAGCAGGTACCGGTCGAGCGTGCCGGTCTGGTCGGTGCGGGACGAGCCCTTGACCCCGCCCGCCTCTGGCTCGGCCGCGTTGGCGTAGAGCGTGAAGAAGTACCAGGCGTTCCAGAGCGGCAGCACGACCTGGCGAACCGCATCGCGGATGCCCGCCTCGGTGACGACGAGATCGCTGCCCCTCAAGATGGCCGACGACAGCAGGAACCAACGCATGGCATCCGCGCCGTAGCTGTCGAACATCTCGTAGGGGTCGGGGTAGTTGCGGAGGCTCTTCGACATCTTCTGGCCGTCGTTGCCGAGGACGATGCCGTGGGCCATGCAGTTGGTGAAGGCAGGTCGGTCGAAGAGCGCCGTCGCCAGCACGTGCAGCGTGTAGAACCAGCCGCGCGTCTGGCCGATGTACTCGACGATGAAGTCCCCGGGGAAGTGGTGCTCGAACCACTCGGTGTTCTCGAAGGGGTAGTGCACCTGAGCGAAGGGCATCGAGCCGGACTCGAACCAGCAGTCGAGCGTCTCGTCGACGCGACGCATCGTGGCCCGTCCGGTGGGATCGTCGGGGTTGGGCCTGGTGAGATGGTCGATCATCGGGCGGTGGAGATCGTCGGGACGCACGCCGAAGTCGCGCTCGATCTCGTCGAGGCTGCCGTAGACGTCCACTCGGGGGTAGCGGGGGTCGTCGCTCTTCCAGACCGGGATGGGTGAGCCCCAGTAGCGGTTGCGGCTGATCGACCAGTCCCGGGCGTTGGCCAGCCACTTGCCGAACGAACCGTCCCGGATGTGCTCGGGCACCCAGCGGATCCGCTGGTTCAGCTCGAGCATCCGTTCCTTGATGGCCGTGACCTGCACGAACCAGCTGGACACCGCTCGGTAGATGAGCGGGCGAGCGCAGCGCCAGCAGTGCGGGTAGGCGTGGTCGTACGAGTCGTGCCGCACGACGAGGCCACGCGCCTTCAGGTCGCGGATCACCTCGGGGTTGGCGTCGAAGACCTGGCGACCCTCGTAGGCCGGGACCTCCGCCGTGAAGCGGGCGGTGGAATCGATGGGGCAGACGACCGGGATGCCCGCCGCCTCGCACACCCGCTGGTCGTCTTCGCCGAACCCGGGCGCCATGTGGACCGCGCCGGTGCCGTCCTCCGTGGTGACGAAGTCCGCCTCGAGCACCACGAACGCGTTGGGGGTGTCGGCGAAGAAGGGGTAGAGCGGTGCGTACCGGCGCCCGACCAGCTCGCGACCCTTCACGGTGCCCACGCGCTCGGCCTGGGCGAGCTGGGCCTCATAGGCCGGCACCCGGGCGTCAGCCAGCACGAACCGCACGCCCGCCTCCTCGAACACGGCGTAGTCGATGTCGGCACCGACGGCTACGGCCAGGTTCGAGGGCAGGGTCCACGGCGTCGTCGTCCAGACAAGAAGTCGGGTGGGTGGCTCGCCGGGCGCCGCTTCCAGCTCGAGAGCAACGGTGAGCGCGGGGTCCTGGCGGTCGAGGTAGGCGTCGTCCATGCGCAGCTCGGTGTTCGACAACGGGGTCTCGCAGCGCCAGCAGTAGGGCAGCACCCGGTACCCCTCGTACACCAAGCCCTTGTCCCACAAGGTCTTGAAGGCCCACATGACGCTCTCCATGTAGGGGAGGTCGAGCGTCTTGTAGTCGTGCTCGAAGTCGACCCAACGAGCCTGGCGGGTGACGTAGCGCTCCCACTCCTGGGTGTAGCGCAGCACGCTGGTGCGACAGGCGCAGTTGAACTCCGCGATGCCGTACTCCTCGATCTCGCGGTGGCCGGACAGGCCGAGCTGGCGTTCGGCCTCCACCTCGGCCGGCAGTCCGTGGCAGTCCCAGCCGAACCGCCTCTCGACCCGGCGGCCCCGCATCGTCTGGTAGCGAGGCACGGCGTCCTTGACGTAGCCCGTCAGGAGGTGGCCGTAGTGCGGCAGGCCGTTCGCGAAGGGTGGGCCGTCGTAGAAGACGAATTCGTTGGCGCCAGACTCGCCGGCGGGCCGGGACTCGACCGACGCCGGGAAGGTGCCGTCGGCCTTCCATCGGGCCAGCACGTCGCGTTCGAGCGCAGGAAGGTTCGGATGCGGCTCGACGGTTGGATAGGTCAACGTGATCTCTCCTGCAACGGCTCGGTTCGGCTCGGTTGCAGGGACGAGGCTTTCGGCCGGGCAGCCGATCGACCCGCGGTACCACCCCGCTTGGCCGCGACCGACCCGGCAGGGCTGGCACGAGGCCCACTCGTTGGCCGGCGATCACGGGCCGGACCCGTCCCGGTCTACTGGGTCGGCCCGCAGGACCGCGCCGACCGTTCTTCGGGAGGCTCGGGGGTGATGGCCCCGTCATCGCCTTGTCGCCCAGCCTAGCGGGGTGGCGCCCCGCGTCCGCCGGCAGCTTCGCCGCGAGCGATCAGCTGCCGCGCTTCCAACGCTCGTCCGAGAAGGGCTCGCCCTGGTCGAAGAACGCATCCGCTGGGTCGGCGACGGCGTCGGCCGCTGCCTCCCCCTCGTCGGACAGCGCGGCGAGATCGCCGGCGACGTCGAGATCCTCGTCGAGCTCGGCGACGTCGAGCTCGACGTCGGCGACCTCGGCCCGAGCGACGTCCACCGCGATGGCCGGCTCGACCGGCACCGTGGGCGTGGCCTCGGCGGCGCGGGCACCGGCCGTCGGGTCTCCCTTCTCGGGCACCGGGAGCGGCTCGAGCACGGACGGGCGGGCGAGGACCTCCCGCAAGGCCTCGACCGAGCCGGCAACGCGCTCCCGCTGGGCCGTGAGATGGGCGGCCAGCAGCTCGGCGTCGCCCCGCAGCTGGTCCCGCCGCGAGCTCAGCTCGACGATGTCCGACCGGGTCCGCTCGAGCTCCGCGGCATGGGCGGCACGCGCGGCCTGCTCGGCGTCGGTGACCATGCGAGCGGCGGCCGCGCGGGCGTCCGTCGTGATCTTCTTCGCCTCATCGGCGGCCGTGGCGGCCGTGGCCGCGGCCGCCAGCTTGGCATCGGCAACAGTGGCGTCGGCCGCCTTCTGGGCCGTCAGCAGCGCGCGGCGGAGCTGCTCGGGGTCCTCGCCGGCGCTCTCCTGTGCGACGGACGCGGCTTGCAGGGCGGCCTTGGCTCGCGCCTCGGCCTCCATCGCGCGGGCCTCGGCATCGCCGGCCCGAGCCTCTGCCGCGCCGACTCGGCCTTCGGCGGTCGTTGCCCGGTTCAGCGCGGAGCGAAGGCTCTCGCCGGCCTGTGACAGCAGGGGACGCACCTGCTCGGGGTCGTAGCCCTTGCGAACGACCCGGAACTGGGCCTCGGCAATGGCTTGCGGGTTCAAGTCCATCTGTCGATCGTACGGCGCGGCATGGCCCCCGACCAGGGATGCTCACCGCGCGAGCCTCGCCCCCCTTCAGCCGGCCGTGCCGTCGGCCAAGCTGCCGGTGTACGGCAGCCGGGCGCCGTCGCGTCGAGCCTTGCCGACGGTGCACCAGGCCACACGATCACCCTCGCTCCAGGTCGCCTCGGTCGGCGCGATGACACCTGGCTCGATCCCGTCCTCGGGCACCCGACCCAAGTAGCGCTCGACGATCGGGCCGCAGAGGTCGGCCAGGGCGGCGCGCAGCTCATCGGGCGTGGGGAAGGCGGCCTCAGGGGCGAAGGTCGCAGCCAGGTCGCCTGGCCCAGCGACCTCGACGAGGTGTTCCTCGGCGCACGGCACCACCATGAAGGTGGCCGAAGTCGACGCGACGTCCCACCACAGGCAGTCACCGACCTCGAACTCGCTCGACGACGTGGAAGGCGCAACCGTCGTGCCAGTGCCGGTCGGTGCCGCGCTGGTGGTCGGTGCCTCGGTGACGACGACCTCCGAGAACCCCTGGCCGACCGTGGCCGACGGGCCGGTCTCGACGACGTCGCCACCACAGCCGGACGCCAAGGCGAGCACGGCGGTCACCGCAACCACCCACCGCGCGATCAGCACCCCAGGAAGAGGCGTGACAGCACCGAGATGAGCAGGATCGCCACCAGCGGGGAGAGGTCGAGCATGCCGATCCGCGGCAGGACCCGCCGGAGCGGCCCGAGCACCGGCTCGGTGACCGTGATGAGGACACCGTTGATGCGGGCCATGGCGCCCCCGGGCTGAAGCGGGAACCACGACAGCAGGACGCGGCCGATGATGACGACCTGGAGCACGAGGGCGAGTTGGCAGAGCAGGCGCATGGGGGGCGGTGGCTGGCCTCAGGAGGGGCGATGCATCAGTCGATGAGGCCGTTCTCGGCCAGTGCCTGGCGGTCCTCCGCCGACACCGACACGTTGGCCGGCGTGAGCAGGTACACGCCGTTGGCCACCTTCTCCATGGTGGCGTCGAGGCCGTAGCACAGACCGCTCGCAAAGTCGATGAGCCGGCGGGAGAGGTCGCGGTCGACGTCTTGGAGGTTGACGATGACCGGCTGGCCGAGCTTGAACCGATCAGCGACCTCCTGGGCCTGGTCGAACCGCCGCGGCCGAACCGTGTAGGGCTTGGCCTGACCGCCGCCGCTTGCCACTGTCCTCACGGCCGACGACTGCGACTGGCGCGGGCGGATGGTGACCGCCTGTTGGTCCATGTCGCCACCGGCCGGTCCGCGAGACGGTACGGGCTCCCGGACGGCGGGCCGGGCCGGGATGGCGCGGACCGTCCCGCTTCCCTCCTCGTAACCGCCGGGGGCGCTGGTGGGGCGCTGGGCCCGCACCGGAGGACGCTCGGGCTCGAGCGGCTCGTCGTCGTAGGCGTCGTCGGGGCCGAGCCCCAGGTAGAACATCGCCTTCTTCCACGCAGACATCGCAGCCTCCTCCTGCCCAGGCTAGTGCGCTCGTGCACCGCGAACGGGGCGCACGCCGAACAGCGCGCTCCCGACGCGCACCATCGTCGAACCCTCTTCGACCGCGACCTCCAGGTCATCGGTCATCCCCATCGAACAACCGGCAAGCGCGAGCTCGTCGGCGAGCTGGCGCAACCGCCGAAAGCCCGGGCGTGCTCGTTCGGGATCTCCGGCCGGGCCGACGGTCATCAACCCCTCCACCACAAGGCCGAGGTCGCGCAGCTTCGCCACCAGCTCGCCGGTCGCTGCTGGCTCGCACCCACCCTTGTGCGGTTCACCGCTCGCGTTCACCTGCACGAGCACGCGGGCGGCCGGCGACCGCCGGGCGATCTCCACCCCGAGCGCCGCCCGATCCACCGTCTGCCAGACGTCGACGACCGGGGCGAGCAGACGGACCTTGTTGGTCTGCAGCCGCCCGATGAAGTGCACCGTCGGACGGACGCGCTCGGCGCCAGCAACGGCCAGCTTCCCCAGCAGCTCCTGCGCGTAGTTCTCACCCACGTCGTGCAGGCCTGCACTGGATGCCGCCTCGATGGCGTCGGCCCCGAACCCCTTCGTGACCGCCACGACGGTGACGCCGCCGCCGCCGGCCTCGGTGATCCGCCGTTGCACCTCGGCCAACCGCACGACGACGTCGTCCGCTGCGATCATGGCGCCGGCGCCAGCCAGACAGCGAGGGCCTGGCGGCCCGACTCGCGGCGCGCCCGGTAGGACCAGAGGTCGGCGCTGCACGCGGTGCACGAGCCCAGGGAGGCGACCGGCACGTCGACCTCGGCCAGGCTCGCGGCGACGGTGGCACCGAGGTCCAACGCCGCGGTGCCGTCGGCGGTCGTGGACCGCACCGTGGGCCCGAACCGATCGGCCAGGTCGTCGAGGTCCGCCGCGCCGAACTCGTAGCAGGGGGCATGGATGTGCGGCCCGACGTGGGCGACGATGGACCCCGCGCCCATGGCGCGCATGGTGCGCACCGTGGCCGGTAGCACCCCCGCCGCAACACCGCGCCAACCCGCATGGGCGACGCCGATGACGCCTCGGTCGCCGATCAGGGCGACGGGCGCGCAATCCCCGACCCACACCGCAAGGACTGCGCCCCGAGCAGCCGTGACCGCGGCATCGGCGATGGCGCCCACGTGGTCACCTGGCCGGGTGACGGTGACGACGTCCGCGCCGTGCACCTCGCGCAGCCACGTCCATGGCAGGTCGACGATGGCGCGCTGGCGCGCCGCCAGCAGCACCGGTTCCACGAGGTCCGCGTTCAGGTCGCCGTCGCGGCGTGTCGTGGAGCGCAGGCGCGCCGGGCCGACCGCCATGGGAAAGGCGAGCGGCGCGAGCAGAACCATCTAGGACTCGGTCTACTTCAGGAACGAAGGCACGTCGAAGTCGTCGTCCCCACTGAGCAGGTCCTCGTCCTCGTCGGACGCGAAGAGGTCCTTCGCGGTGGAAAGTCCTTCGTTCTCCCGGTCCCGCCCGCCCTCGCGTCCAGGCTTGGCGCCGGCCTCCCACCGGTCGAAGCCGGCGGCGATGACCGTGACCTTGACCTCGTCACCCATCTCGTCGTCGATCACCGTGCCGAAGATGATGTTGGCATCCGGGTGCGCGACACCGTGGACGATCTCCGCCGCAGCGTTCACCTCGAACAGGCCGAGCTCGGACGGGCCGGTGATGTTGAGCAGGATGCCACGGGCACCGTCGATGGCCGCCTCCAGCAGGGGGCTCGAGATCGCCGCGCGGGCGGCCGTGACGGCCCGCTCGTCGCCACTGGCCTGGCCGATGCCCATCAGCGCGGACCCGGCGTTCGTCATGATCACGCGAACGTCGGCGAAGTCGGTGTTGATGAGGCCCGGTGTGGTGATCAGGTTGGTGATGCCGGAGACGCCTTGCAGCAGCACCTCGTCGGCCATCTTGAAGGCGTTGAGCACGGACGTCTTCTCGTTCGACACGGTGAGCAACCGGTCGTTCGGAATGACGATGAGCGTGTCGACCTTCTCCCTGAGCTTCTGGATGCCCTGATCGGCCTGCACGGAACGGCGGCGCCCCTCGAAGGCGAACGGGCGCGTCACGACGCCGATCGTGAGTGCCCCAAGCGTCTTCGCGATCTCGGCGATGACGGGGGCGGCACCGGTACCGGTACCACCGCCCTTGCCCGCCGTGACGAAGATCATGTCGGCGCCCTCGATCGCCTCCTCGATCTCCTGGCGATGCTCCTCGGCGGCCTGGCGACCGACCTCTGGGTCGCTGCCGGCCCCGAGGCCCCGCGTGAGCTCACGGCCGATGTCGAGCTTCAGCTCGGCGTCGCTCATGAGCAGCGCTTGGGCGTCGGTGTTCACGGCGATGAACTCGACGCCTTTCAGCCCGGCGTCGATCATCCGGTTCACGGCGTTCACCCCGCCTCCGCCGACGCCGATCACCTTGATGACGGCCAGGTAGTTGTGTGGCGTGCCGGCCATGGGAACCTCCGGGTCAGACGCTGGTCGAGGCGGCGAGGACGCCGCCGGTGTGCTTCGTGGGAACACGGCGCCGAACTGGCGCCATCGCGGGCGGCGAGTCGTCGCACCCGACAACGGTCAACCTCGAGTGGAGGTTGACCGTTATGTCAAGTTGACGTAGAGATGGTTGTAGCGTCACTTGCCCCCTCCGGTCAAGACCGGATCGGCCGGCGCCCGGACGTCGAGCGTGCCGACCGTGGCCGGATCGACCTGGTTGAGCACGGTGAGCGTCGCGATCAGCTTGTCGCGGAGCGCGTCGGGCGAGCCGAGAAGGACGGTCCCCTTCGGCTGAAGGCGCAAGCTGAGGTTGCCATCGGCATCGACGACGATCGACAGGGTGCGAGCCTTCAGGGTGGGCGGCAGCGCTCGTACCGTGCGGACCGCACCGGCGAGCGCGTCGGGTACGGACTCGCCGGGGGCCAGCGGCGGGCCCTCACCCTCCACCAGCACCACGTCGACCGGCCGGCCGTCGAGGATCGCCAGGACTCGGCCTTGCTCGTCGACGACGCGCCAGCGACCGTCGGTGGCGCCGTAGACCGCGAGCGGCGTGCGCTCCGACACCTCGATGCGAAGGCCACTCGGGAAGTCCCGTTCGGCCCGGGCCCGCAGCACCCACGGCTGCGCCTCGAGGGCGGCGACGATGGCACCGGTGTCGACGGTGAGGATCGGCTCGTCCAGCGCAGCATCGATCGCCGCGTCGATGGCGGCAGGATCGGTGTAGACCACGCCCGAGACCGTGACGTCGTCGATCCGCAGGAACGGCGCTCGGACCAGGAGCGCACCCCCGATGACGACGACGACGAGGATGGCGGCCAGCACGAACCACTTGAACCGCCGCCGCCCCGCGTCCTTGGCCACCTCCAGACGCCGGGCGTGGAAGCGAGGGTCGATCGGCGGCCGGTCGTCGGTCTCGGGTGGATCCATGATCGTGCTCACGACGACCGACCATCTCGGTCCGGCCGGTCGCGCCCGGCAAACCCGACGAGGCGCACCTCGCTGCGCAGCTCGAAGCCACGGGCTTCGAGCACGCGGGCACGAACCTCGTCGATCAGCGCGACCACGTCGTCGGCCGACCCACCCTCGTCGGCCTGGATGAAGTTGGCGTGCTTGTCGGACACGCGTGCCGTACCGATCCGCAGCCCGCGCAGGCCGAGCTCGTCGATCACCTCACCGGCGTAGAGCTGGAACGGGACGGGGTTGACGAAGACCGAGCCCGCGTTCTGTCCTCCGGGCTGGT
>CAZTVJ010000528.1:0-4157 GCA_964616935.1 uncultured Acidimicrobiales bacterium
GCGGAGAACGAGATGGCGCCGGAGGCGAGGCGGGGTGCGGTCACCTTGGTGAGCGTCGCCACCAGCACGTCGTCGATGCTGACGCCCTCGGCCACTGCATCGAACGACAGGACGAGGCGATGGTTCAGCACGTCATAGGCGACGTCGTAGACGTCCTGGGGCAGGGCATACGAACGACCACGCACCAGGGCCAGAGCCCGCCCGGCGTGCACCAGCCCGATCGACGCGCGGGGGCTGGCGCCGTAGGCGAGGAACCCCTCGACCTCGTCGACGCCGTGGTGGCTCGGGTAGCGCGTGGCCAGCACGATGCGAACCGCGTAGTCCTGCACGGCGGGGTCCACGTACACCGAGGCAGCGGTCTGCTGCAGGCGCAGGACGTCGTCGACGCTGAGCAGGCGGTCAGGCACGGCAGCCGGGCGCGACGCCCGAGCGACGATGGCATGCTCCTCCGCCGGGGTGGGGTAGTCGACCGGGATGCGCAGGAGGAAGCGGTCGCGCTGAGCCTCCGGAAGCGGGTACACACCCTCGGACTCGATGGGGTTCTGGGTGGCGAGCACCAGGAAGGGCTTGGGCAGCGGGTAGGTCGTGCCGGCCAGCGACACCTGACGCTCGGCCATGACCTCCAGCAGGGCGGACTGCACCTTGGCCGGAGCCCGGTTGATCTCGTCGGCCAGGATGAAGTTGGCGAACACCGGTCCGAGCTCGACGTCGAAGCGCTCGGTCGAGGGCCGGTAGATGCGGGTACCGACGAGGTCCGATGGGATGAGGTCGGGGGTGAACTGGATGCGGTGGAACGTGCCACCGAGGGTTTGGGCCAGCGTGGCGACGGTGAGCGTCTTGCCGAGGCCGGGCACGCCCTCGAGGAGGCAGTGACCGCCAGCGAGCAGCGCGACCATCACCCGCTCGAGCACGCGCTCCTGGCCGACCACCACGCGGTGGAGCTCGGTGCGGAGCTGCTCCAGCTGGCGGCCGGCATCGGCGAAGGGCGTGGGGGACAGGATGGCGGTGCCGTTGCCGGCCGTCCTGGTTGCGAGATCGTTCACTGGACCACCTCGATCGACTCAGCGATGTCGTTGACATCGCGCGGGGAGACTTCGTCGTCGGCCTTCAACACGACCAGGAGGTCGTCGTCGGCCATCCAGGCGATGCCGCCGCCGTCGATGGCCTTGGCCTCATTGCCAGCCAGGTCGGTCGCCGTGCCCTTGAGGCCGGCGTAGGCCTCGGCGGCGTCCGGGCCGCGCTCGGCCACGACGGCCACCTTGCCGTCGGGGCCCTCGAGCGTCAGGTCCTGGGTGCCCGCGACGCCATTCGGCGTGGCGGAGGTGCGAACGCTGTTGCGACCCTGCTGCCAGCCATCAGGAAGGTTCGGGATCTCGACGAGGCCGAGCGACTCCTGCGGCTGGACCTGGCCGGAGGAACCACCCTCGTCCGGTGCGAACGGGTCGAGCCCATCCAGCCCACCACTGAGGAGCCCTTCGAGCAGGCGCTGGAGCAGCTCCATCGGGTCGCCGTTGCCGCCGAGGAGGTCATCGAGGCCATCGGGGATCAGACCGTCGGGGATGAGGCCGTCCAACCCCGGCGGGAGCAAGCCGTCGAGCGGACCGCCTGCGGCCGAGCCGCTGTCATCGGCCACGGAGGGCGCCTTGGCCCCGCCGTCGGCACGTACCTGGTCGATCAGCTCCTTGGCCGCCTCGACGGGCACGGCGAAGCCCACGCCGGCGCTAGCGCCCGACGTCGAGGCGATGGCGCTGTTGATGCCGATGATCTTGGCGTCGGCATCGATGAGCGGCCCGCCCGAGTTGCCCGGATTGATCGGAGCGTCGGTCTGGATGAGGCCGGTGAGCTTGCCGACCGGCGAGTCGATCTCACGGTCGAGGCCGCTGACGATCCCGGCCGTCACAGTCTGGGAGATGCCGAACGGGCTGCCGATCGCCACGACCGGCTCGCCCACCTCGACGGTGTTCTCACCAGCCAAGGCGGCCGCCGGCAGGTCCTCGTCGGACTCGACGGCCACGATGGCGAGGTCGCGCTCGGGCAGGCGACCGACGACGCGACCTGGCAGCTCGGTGCCGTCGGCCAGCTTGACCGTCAGCTCCTCGGTACCGGCGACGACGTGATGGGCGGTGAGGATGAGGCCGCTCGTGTCGAACACGACGCCGGAACCGATGCCCTCCCCGGGCTCGAGCTGCACCACGGCAGCCGAAACTTGCTTCACGACCTCCTGGACCGAGCCGTTCCCGCCGGGCAGCGTGGGCCCGGTGGTGCTGGCCGCCGTCGGCTGGCTCTCGTCGCGCACGGCGAGGAACGTGCCGGCCGCGAGGCTCACGGCCACGACGGCACCAGCGGCCACCAACCAGCGGCGCCGGTGCCGGGGCGGGGGCGTGGCGACGATGGGTTGGACCAACGTGTCGTCGCCTCCCTGGCCATCGCCTGCTTGGGTGGCGTCGTAACCGGCGACCAGCTGGTCGGCATCCGGGAACGGCAGCGGATCGGCGACCGGAGGGCTGGCCGGCAGGTGGCGCCAGCTGCGGCGCGGCGGCTTGGTCTTCTCGGTCGGGGTCGTCGGGGTGAGCGCGTCGACAGGCATCGTCGAGGAACGTACGGACCGCGGGATAAAGCCGGCGTCAAGCCGGCGTTGTCACGCCCTGGGCGCCGACGGGCCGGCCGGTGAGACGGGCCAGCTCGCCGTCAGCCGGGACGACGTCGGCCACGTCGGCATCGGTCGTCATGGGCAGCCAGATGGCGAACGTCGAGCCGAGACCCTCATGCGACGCGAGGGTGAGCCGCCCGCCCTGGGCCTCGATGACCTGGCGCGCGATCGTGAGCCCGATGCCTCGCGCCTGGCGGTGGCCCGCGCTGCGCTCGTCCCGCCCGGTGGTGGGCGAGCCGGCTTCGCGGGCTCGGTCGTAGCGCCCACGCCAGTAGCGGTCGAACACCCGCGCCTGGTCGTCCGGGGCGATGCCCGGACCCTCGTCGTGCACGGCCAGCCAGGCCCAGTCACCGTGGCAGCCCCACGTCAAGCTCACAACGCTGCCGGTCGGGGCCAGGCGGAGCGCGTTCGAGAGCAGGTTGCCTGCGGCGACGTGCACGGAGGCGCCATCGGCCGGCGTTACGACGGAAGGCGGCCCGATCACATCCAGGTGGATGCCCCGCTGGCGCGCCGGTCCCTGGTGCTCGGTGACGAGCGCAGCGCCTTCGACGGCCAGGTCGACGTGGGTGTCACCGACGGCTCCGAGGGCGAGGCGGCCGTGGTTGGCGAGGTCGTCGACGGTCCGGCCCATGCGCCCGATGGCGCGCTGGGCGGCGCCGATCTGGGCGGCGCTGTCCTGGTCGAGACCCGGCGAGGAAGCAGCCAGCTCCAGGTTGGTGGTCGCGACGGCGAGGGGGGTGCGCAGCTCGTGGATGACCTCGTGCAGGAGCTGCTGCTGCTCCTGGCGCTGTGCGTCGAGGCGATCGAGCATGCGGTCGAGCCCGTCGGCCAGCGCGCCGAGCTCATCGGGCTGGTCGAGTCCCGAACGCTCGACGGAATCAGGCCGATCCACCTTCTCCACGACGTCGGTCAGGCGCTGCACGGGACGCAGCAGCCGCCCGGCCACGAGCCACGCCAACCCTGCCGCAGGCACGAACGCGACTGCTGCTGCGGTGAGCACCCAGCGCAAGGCCTGGCGGCGAGCCTCTTCAGCGGCCGCGGCGCCGGCGACATCGCCCTCGACGCGCACGAGGAGGACCCGGTCGCCGACCTGTTCCACCTGGGTCTCGACGCGCGGCTCCGGGCTCGGGGCGAGTCGTGCCGCCGCGAGGAAGCCGCCGACGGCGACGAGCGCAGCGGTGGCAAGAGCCAGCGCGGTCATGCCCAGCGCGAGCCGCGCTTGGATCGCACGGCGCCGGCGAGGCCCGGTGGACGCGGCGGCGGTCATGCCGATGACCGGAGCCGGTAGCCCCGTCCCGCCAGCGTCTCGATCGGCTGGTCGCCGTCGCCGGCCTGGGCCAGCTTGCGGCGGAGGTTGCTGATCGTGACGCGCACGGTGTTGGTGAACGGGTCGGCCTGTTCGTCCCACACGTGTTCGAGCAGACGTTCGGCGGTGAGCACCACGCCCGGGTGCATCATGAAGTAGCGGAGCAGCGCGAGTTCCTTGGCGGTGAGCGGCAGCACCCTC
>CAZTVJ010000529.1:0-3516 GCA_964616935.1 uncultured Acidimicrobiales bacterium
CCGCGGCGAACGACAGCGCCACACCGTGGTGCCCGAAGGCATCGCCACCGAGCTCAGCGACGTGGCTGCACGAGACGTCGAGGACCGGGAGGCGGTCCCTGCGCTCGACGAGCTCGAAGCGCTCATCGCCGGACTGCCCCCGGAACGTCACGGATTGCCCCTCGTGCTGAGCGTCGGCCGCCTGCATCGGGTGAAGGGCATGGCCACGATCGTCGAGGCCTGGGCAACGGACGCCGACCTGCGAGGACGGTGCAACCTCGCCATCGTCGGCGGCGACCTCGAACATCCGTCCGCTGACGAGCAGGGCCAGCTGGACCGCATCGCTGCCGTGCTCGCCGCACAGCCCCATGCCTCCAGCGGGCTGGTGCTCGCCGGTCATCGCCCGAACGATGTGGTGGCGCGCTGGCTGGCCGCCGCCAGAGCGGGTCTCGGTCCGCTGATCGGCGCCGATGGCATCTACGTCTGTGGAAGTCTGAAGGAGGAGTTCGGCCTGGCCATCCTGGAGGCCCTCGCAGCGGGGTTGGCCGTGGTCGCGCCCGCCGGGGGTGGCCCCGCCACCTATGTGGAGCACGGCGTGACGGGCATGCTCGTCGACACCAGCTCGCCAGCGGAGGTGCGCGCCGGCATCCACGCCGCGCTCGACCTGGCCGGTGTGCCCGGGCGCGCGCTTCGGGGCACTCAGCTCGTGCGCGACCGGTACACGGTGCGAACGATGGCGGACACCCTCGCGAACATCTACGCCGCCGTCGCCCAGCGCGCCGCCTACTGACAGGCTCGACGCGTGACCCTGCTCGTCGTCAGCCCGGACTATGCCTCCCACGTCCTCCCCCTGGCCACCTTGGCAACAGCGTGGCGTGAAGCAGGCGAGCGGGTCGTCGTCGCCACCGGCCCAGCCGTTGCCGACGTGGTGGCCTCGTTCGGCTTCGAGCGCGTCGACCTGCGCCTCGGTAGGGGCTCGAACCCTGGCGTGATCCGCGCCGAGCAGCAGCCCCCCGGTGAGGACCACAGCCTGCGTGGCTTCTTCGCCGCGACGCACCACGGCATGGTGGCGACGATGAGCTACCAAGCTGGCGCCCGCCGCGACGACCTGCTCTGGGAGCCAGTCGCCACCGCCCAGCACGTGCTCGGCATCGTGGAGGCCGTCCAGCCCGACCACGTCCTCGTGGACCACCTGGCCTTCAGCGCGTCACTTGCCCTGCGCGCTGGTGATGTGCCCTACGGCGACGTAGTGCTCGGTCACCCGTGTGCGCTGCCCGTCGGTGACGAGGTCTACGGCTTCCCGACCGCATGGCCGACCTGCTTCGCACCGGACGAGGCGGAGCTGGCCGGGCTCCACCAACGATGCAGCGAGGTCCGCGACGCGTTCACGGCCCACTGGAACGCCGCACTCGCCGCTCTCGCACCCGCGGCGGCGCCCGTCGAGGATGCGTTCGCCGCGCACGGGCCGGTGGTCCTGCTCAACTACCCCGAGACGCTCCACGAGCCGGGCCGCACCCCACAGCTGCCCGCCCACGTCTTCCTCGGCGCTTCGATCCGCAACGAGCAGGTGCCCGACGACGTCGCCGAGTGGCTGGACACCGACGATCCCCGTCCGTTGGTGTACGTGAGCTTCGGCAGCTTCCTGTCGGCGCGCCAGGACGTTCTCGCCCGGGTCGTCGCTGCCTTGGGCCCGATGCCCGTGAGGGTCGTCCTCGCCCACGGCTCAGCCGACCCAGATGCCCTCGGCACCTGCCCGGACGCGTGGCTGGTCCGCGAGTTCGTCCCCCAGGTCGCCATGCTGCAACACGCAAGTGTTGCCGTCACCCATGGTGGCAACAACAGCATCACCGAGGCGCTCGCCGCAGGAGTGGCGTTGGTGGTGCTGCCCTTCTCCACCGATCAGTTCGCTGGTGCCGCAGCCGTGGAGAGAACCGGCCTCGGTACCGCGCTCGACCCGAACACCGCCACGGTTGGTGACCTACGAGGCGCGATCGAACGGCTGCTCGGCGGGGAAGCCCTCACCAACGCCGCTGCCATCGGCCACCGGCTGCGAGCCGACCCCGGTCCCGCCCGGGCCCTGCGTGCGCTGACCGGATCTACTCCGGCTCAGGTAGCGCGCTGACCAGCCTCGTTGCGGAGCTCCTTCAGCTCGGCGGCGATGCGGTCTCGTACCTGCTCCTTGAGCGCGCGCACGTCGGCGAGCGTGAGCCCATCCGTCGACACCGGCTCCAGCACGCGCACCTCGGCGGTGCTCTCGCCGAGGCGCCAGCTGTGCTTGCGAAGTGCCGTCGACGTGCCGCTGACGGCCAACGGGAGGATGGGCGCACCGGCCTCGATGGCTAGCCGGAACGCTCCGTCCTTGAACGGGAGGAGCTCGCCCGTCGGCGACCGAGTGCCCTCGGGAAAGATCATCACCGAGACCCGCTTGTCGAGCCGATCGCGACACTCGCGCAGGGCGGCCGCCGCGCTGTCGGCCGTGCCTCGGGTGACGGGTACGTCGCCCGCCATGCGCATCAGCCAACCGACCACGGGGATCTTGAACATCTCCACCTTGCTCAGCCACTTCATCTCCCAGGGCAGGTGGGCGATGAGCAAGATGTCGACGAACGACTCGTGGTTCGACACGACGACGTAGGGGCGGCGAGGGTCAGCCGGAAGTTCGCCGGTCACACGGAAGTGCCAGAGCGGCGTCATCCGCTCGTGGACGACGGCGAGCTTGCGGAACAGAAGACCGGTCCAGTAGCGGCCCTTGTCGAAGGGTGAGGTCACCAGCCAGACGATGGCCATCATCGGCAACCAGATCCCCACGCAGATGCCCAGCACCGCCCACGACCACAGCGACCACAGCGTGATGCGCAAGCGGCCGATCATCGCCCCGGGTCCCTGCAGTCGAGGACGAGCTTGCCTCGCACCTCGCGGTCGAGGATGCGCCGATGGGCTTCGGCCGCGCCACCGAGGGGTAGCACTTCGTCGATCGGCACGCGGAGCTGGCCGGTGGCGAGCAGCTCCAACAGGTGGCCCAGCGTCGCGGCCTGGTCGGCCGGCGACTCGATCATCCCGGTGTAGCCGACGACGGTGAGCGCCTTGCGGTAGAGGACACGCAGGTTCAACGTGACGACCTCGGCGGCCGAGGTGCCGTACACCACGAGCCGGCCGCGCGGTTCCAGCGCCGCGACCGCGGCCGGCGTGTAGGCACCGCCCAGCGAGTCGAGCACCACGGTGGGCTTCACACCCGCCAACGCCTCATCGAGCCCCGGGCCGTCGCCAGCCACGATCACATGATCCGCGTCGATGCCATCGGCCTTCGCCGCGGACGTCGTCTGGCCCCACACCTCGGCCCCTGCCGCACGAGCCAGCTGGACGGCGATGGATCCGACACCTCCACTCGCACCGAACACCACGACCCGGTCGCCTGCGACCACCTGGCCGCACGTGCGCACGGCGTGCCAGGCCGTGAGCCCCGCCACCCCGATGCCAGCCACCTGCGCGAGGTCGAGCCCGGCCGGGACGTCCGACACGGCCGAGCGGGGCACGCAG
>CAZTVJ010000530.1:0-6734 GCA_964616935.1 uncultured Acidimicrobiales bacterium
GCCGGGTGTGCAGAAGCCGCACTGGACGGCGCCCTCGTCCACGAAGGCTTGCTGGACGTCGGTGACGTCGCCGTCGGCGGCCAAGCCCTCGACCGTCGTGATCTCCGTGCCCACCGCGGCGGCCGCGAGCACCAGGCACGAGCACACGAGCCTCCCGTCGACGAGCACCGAGCACGAACCGCACTCGCCCTCCTCGCACGCTCCTTTCGCGCCGGGCAGGCCGAGCCGCTCGCGCAACACGTACAGCAGGCTCTCCCCCAGCCAGGCGTCGCGGACCTCACGCTGGTGGCCGTTGACGCGCAAGGCGTACTGCTCGTTCATGACGGCTGCTCGTTCACGAGAAGGCCCGCACGAGCAGCCGGCGGGCCAGCACCTCGATGGCATGGCGGCGGTACGCGGCGGTCGACCGATGGTCGTCGATCGGTCGGGCTTCGTCGGCCACCCGGCGCCCGAGCTCCGGTGCTAGCGCAGCTGCGGCCGCAGGATCGTCCCAATCGAGGACGTCATCCAGCCAGAGCTCGGCTTCGCGCGCTCGCAGGACGGTCGGTCCGACGGCACCGAGCGCGATGCGCACCGCGCGGCTCACCCGATCGGTGGCCAGGCAGGCACTGGCGATGGCGATGACCATCGCGTTGCGAACGCCGACCTTCGCGTAGCCCTGCCAGCCCTCGAGCACCGGGACGGTCGCCGACACGACGAGCTCGCCTGGGCGCAGCACCGTCCGCTTCACGCCGGTGACGAAGTCGTGCACCGGGACCGTGCGCCCACCGGTCGGGCCGGCGATGGCCACCGACGCGTCGAGGGCGTAGAGCACGGGCAGCGCGTCACCGGCCGGCGAGGCGGTGCCGAGGTTGCCGCCCAGGGTGCCGGCGTTGCGGATCTGCGGCGACCCGACGGTGCGGGCCGCCTCGGCCAGCGCGGGCAGCAGGTGGGCCAGTGCAGGCGCGAGCATCTCGGTGTACGTGAGGCCGGCGCCGAGCGTGACGGTGCCGCGCGCCGCATCGTGCTGCCAGCCCCGCAGCTCGGCCACGCGCCGCAGCGCCACGACGTCGACCGGGCGCCGATGGCCACCGTTCACCTCGACCATGAGGTCGGTGCCGCCGGCCAGGACGTGGGCGTCGGGATGGCGCGCCAGGGCATCGATCGCTTCGTCGAGAGAGCTCGGGAGCAGGACCGCCACGACGCCAGACTATTTGGCGGCCCGGCTCAGGCCGGCATGGTGTCGGCGCCCGGCTCTCGCACGCTCACGCCAGCCACGGCCTCCACTTCGATCTCCACCTTCCACGTCGGGTTGAGCAGTGCCTTCACGACGAGGGTGGTGTTGGCCGGGCGGACGTCGGCGAACAGCTCGCCGTGCACCTTGCTGACCGCGTCGAAGTCGTCGGCGTCGACGAGGTACACCCGGGTGCGTACGACGTCGGCAAAGGTCGCTCCGGCTTCTCGGAGCGCAGCGCCGATGATCTCGAAGCAGCGTCGGGCCTGGATCTCCGGGTCGGGGTCCACCTCGCCATCGGGCCATTGCGGGGCGGTGCCGGCGACGGCGATCCGGTCGCCGACGCGTACGGCACGGCTGTAGCCGACGATCAGCTCCCATGGTGAGCCCGACGAGACCAGCTGGCGATCGCCCATCCGCACGACCTTACGCGGGCCTTGGTCGCTCGTTGACGACCCGGTTAGCGTCTCCGGACCGCCGAGTGGAGGAGGCACCGATGGCGAGCGCGGATGACGGTCGAGGACCGACTCTCACCATCCTCGGGCGCCAGGGATCGGGCAAGGGCACCCAGGCCATGCGCCTCGTCGAACGGCTGGGCATCGTCCACCTCTCCACCGGCGACCTGCTGCGCCATGCGGTCGCGCGGGAGACGCCGCTGGGTAAGCGTGTCGCCCGCGACCTCGACGCTGGTCGGCTGGTAGCGGACGACGTGATGCTCGACGTCGTCGACGACCGGCTGGTGGACCCTGAGGTTCGACAGCTCGGCTTCGTGCTCGACGGCTACCCGCGCACCGCCGAGCAGCTCGACGACCTGCTGCGCCTCCTCGGCGCGGGCGGTCTCGACGCGGCGATCCTGCTCGACGTGCCGCTCGACGTCGTGCGGGAGCGCATCGACGCCCGGCGTGTTTGCACCGTGTGCGGCGCGACGACGGTCGCGCTCCATGGCGAGGAGGAGGTCGTGTGCACGGCCTGTGGTGGCACGGCGGTGCGGCGGCCCGACGACACTCCCGATGCCATCGATCGCCGGTTGGCCACCTACGAGGCCGAGACCGAACCGCTGCTGCGCGACCTGCGTGCCGCCGGCCTGCTCGTGGTTGTCGACGCCGTTGGGTCGCCCGACGAGGTGTTCGAACGCCTGCTCGTGGCGCTGCAACCCGTCGTGCCCACCGCCGGCCACGCCGTCACGTGAGGGTGCGCCCACCAGAGCGTTGGGCGAGTTTGCTGTGCCCTGCGACATCGAAGTCGCCCAACGCTCCTTGCCGGGGCTCAGCGTGCGCCGAGGTAGGGGCAGTGACGGCAGCCGTTGTCGCAGCACTCGCCTCGGGAAGCCAGCTCGGCGGCGGTGAACACGTCGTACCCGGTGACGGGATCGCGATAGGTCGCCGCCCCCATCGACACCGCCTGAGCGTGGGCGGCCATCACGTCGGGGTAGCGCGGATGGCTGGGGTCGAGGCGGCTGGGATGGGGGTGCTCGAGGTACCCCGCGCGCAGCTCGGCCGATGTCGACATCACCGTCGACGCTAGGCCGCGCACCGTCCGTGGCCGTCGCCGCAACCGGCCCGAAACGCCACGAGACTGCAATCGCCGGTGCTTCTTGACGCCGCGTCGAGTGCGGCTATGGTGACGCTCGCCACAGCCCACGTGTGGCGGGGGTCACAGGTGGGCCGGTGGGGCGGTGCACCGAACGGGGCCGCCGAAGCGACCAACAGGGGGACGTCCACGTGGAGAACACCCGTCGCTGGACCAAGCGGAGGTCCAGCCTCCTGCTCGGTACCGGCCTCATCAGCATGGCGCTGATCGCTGCTGCCTGCGGGAGCGACAGCAAGGACTCGACCAACACGACCATCGCCGGTGCGACCACGACCGCGGGCGCTGCCACCACTGCGGGCGCCGCGACCACTGCGGCACCGGCGGCCACCACGACGGTGGCCAAGCCTGTCGCCGGCGGCAAGCTCGTCGTCGCCGTGGAGGCCGAGACGGCCAACCCATGGACACCGGCCAACATGCAGTGCGACTCGGGCTGCCAGATGCGCGCCCGCACCTTCTACGAGCCGCTGATGGCCTACAACGACGAGACCAAGAAGGTCGAGCCGTACCTGGCCAAGAGCGTCACGGCCAACGCCGATTCCACGGAGTACACCATCGTGCTGCGCGACGGCGTCACCTTCACCGACGGCACCCCGCTCAACGCCGACGCCGTCGTCGACAACGTCAACCGGGCTCGCAAGTCGCTGCTCGTCGGTGCCTCGCTCGTCGACATCACCGACGTCGCCAAGGTCGACGACGCCACGGTGAAGATCACGTTGAAGCGGCCGTGGTACGACTTCCCGATCTACATGACGGGCCAGGGGTTCTTCATGGCCTCTCCGACGTGGCTGGCGGCGGCTGACGCCAACAAGGACCTGCAGACCCAGCCGGTCGGCACCGGGCCCTTCAAGGTCACCTCCTACAAGGCAGGCGAGAGCCTCACCGTGGCCAAGAACGACACCTACTGGCGCAAGGCCGAGGGGCTTCCTTACCTCGACGGGATCGAGTTCCGGGTCATCGAGGACGCCGAGACTCGCAATGCCGCCCTCGAAGCCGGCGACATCGACATGCTGCAGACCGACGACGGCCCCGCCATCAAGAAGCTCCGGGAGATGAAGGACGAGTTCCCGATGGTGGAGCAGAGCGACTACGCCGAGACGTTCTACATCCTCATGAACGTCGGCCAAGAGGGTTCGCCCCTCGCCGACCAGCGGGTCCGTTGCGGCCTCCAGGCCGCCATCGACCCGAAGGTGCTCGACGAAGCAACGGGTGGCGGCATCCACGAGATCGCCAACGGGCCGTTCTCGCCCGGCCAGGACGGCTTCCTCGAGGACAGCGGCAGCCAGGGCTACGACCCGGCGAAGGCCAAGGAGCTCATCGCGGCGTACACCGCCGAGAAGGGCAAGCCCAAGGTCATCTACTCGGCCATCACCGACGCCAATGCGCTGCGGACGGCCGAGCTCGTCCAGCAGTTCTGGCAGGAGGCCGGCGTCGACGTCGAGGTCGCCCAGATCGAGCAGTCGAAGCTGATCACCAACGCCCTGCTCGGCGACCCGCAGTTCAACGCCTTCGGCTGGCGCAACCACGCCGGCCTGGCCCTCGACGCCCAGTACCTCTGGTGGAGCAGCGACAACGCTCAACCGCCAGGCCAGCTGGCCCTGAACTTCGGGCGCCTGAAGGACCCGGTGATCGACGACCTGCTCAACAAGAACCGCATCGAGCCCGACCCGGCCAAGCGGGCGGAGTACGCCAAGGAGGTGAACCGGCAGTTCGCCAAGGAGTGCTGGATCCTGCCGACCACCTACGCCATCTGGGGCATCCCCGGGAAGGCCAACATCAAGGGCATCGGCGAGGCCACCTTCCCCGGCGGGGAAGGCAAGCTCCGTGACGGTGCCGGCTTCCCCGGCCAGGTGTGGTTCAACAACGTCTACCTCGAGCAGTAGCAGGAACTGGTCGTAGGCGCAGGAGGGTAGGGAGCAGGTGCTAGGCGCACTCGAGTGGATCTGGCGCATCCTGATCTGGGGGCTGGTCATCGGCTCCCTGATCGGGGTGGTCGTCAGCATCGTCCGGTCGAGCTACGCGCGTCAGCGCCTGCTGCAGCTCGTGATCGTGGTGTTCGCGGTCACGGTGCTCACCTTCTCCCTCCTGCGCCTGCTGCCCGGCGACCCGGCCATTGCCATCGCCGGGGTCGGGGCGACCGCGGAGCAGCTCGACGAGATCCGCGTGGAGTGGGGCCTCGACAAGCCCATCCCGGTCCAGTACGTCACCTGGCTGGGCAAGATGTTCACCGGCGACCTGGGCCGGTCGTCGGCCTTCAACGTGCCCGTCACCGACCTGGTCAGCCAGCGGCTGCCGGTGTCGCTGATGCTGATGTTCTACGCCATCTTCCTGTCCTTGCTCATCGCGGTCCCACTCGGGGTGCTCACGGCCTACCGGGCCAACCGCCCGACGGATCGCGTCGTCAGCTCCGTCACGTTCGGGCTGCTCTCGCTGCCGCCGTACATCATCGGTGTGCTGCTCGTGTACCTGTTCAGCCTCAAGCTCGACTGGTTGCCGGCGCAGTCGAAGTACTACTCGTTCTTCGAGAGCCCCAGCCTGCACTTCCAGAACCTGCTGCTACCGGCCATCACCCTGACCCTCGGCGAGATCGCCATCTTCCAGCGCCTGCTGCGCAGCGACATGATCGGGACATTGCAGCAGGACTTCATCACCATGGCCCGGGCCAAAGGGATGAGCACCCGCACCGTCTTGTTCCGCCATGCGCTGCGGCCGTCGCTGTTCTCGCTCATCACGGCGGCGGCAGTGACCGTAGGCGCCCTCATCGGCGGCGCGGTGATCGTCGAGCAGATCTTCGGCCTGCCGGGCATGGGCAAGCTGACCGTCGACGCCGTGCTCCGGCGCGACTTCCTGGTGGTGCAGTTCTGCGTCGTGATCTTCGCCGTCGGCTTCGTGCTCGTGAACTTCATCGTCGACGTCCTCTATGCCGTCATCGACCCGAGGATCCGCCATGCCCGAGCCCTTGCCTGATCGCCCCGGCGAGGTGTACCAGGACGTCAACAGCGGTCCTGGTACCTCCACCCTCTTCACCGACTCACCGTTCGGCGTCTACCAGGAGGCGGCCGACGAGGTCAGCCGCACCGAAGGCGAAGTCGTCACGCGCAAGCCGAAGCGAAGCCTGGAGATCGGCTTTTGGATCGCGGTCACCTGGGTCGTCGTCCTGGTGTTCTGCGCCATCTTCGCCGACTACCTGCCCTTCGTGCAGTCCTACGAGAAGATCAACGTCACTGCCCTCAAGCAGGCACCGTCGGGCGAGCACTGGTTCGGTACTGACAGCCTGGGCCGAGACATCTTCAGCCGCTCCATCTACGGCGCCCGGCTGTCGCTCGCCATCGCTGGCACGGCCGCCGTGATCGGGCTGTTCTTCGGCGGGCTTTTCGGCTTGATGGCTGGCTTCTACCGCCGCAAGGCTGACTCGGTCATCTCGACGGGCACCGACATCATGCTGGCCTTCCCGCCCCTCATCTTGGCCCTGTCGATCGTGACGTTCCGTGGCCGAAGCGCCACCAACGTCATCTTCGCGCTCTCGATCCTCTCGATCCCGCCGCTCATCCGGATCGTGCGGGCCAGCACGCTGGTGTACGCCGGGCGGGAGTTCGTCGTCGCCTCTCGCAGCCTGGGCGCCAAGACCAAGCGAGTGCTGTTCCGGGAGATCCTGCCCAATGTCGTGCCGGCCATGGTCTCCTTCGGCTTGACCCTCTTGGCCGTGCTCATCATCGCCGAGGGGGCGCTGGCCTTCCTCGGCCAGAGCGTGCCGCCTCCCATCCCCACGTGGGGCAAGCTCATCGAGGACGGCCGGAAAGAGCTGGCGACGGCCTGGTGGATCAGCCTCCTACCGGCGGCGATGATGTTCATCACCATCTTGTCCTTCAACCTCATGGGCGACGTGCTCGCCAAGCGCTTCGACATCCGGGAGAACCTGCTGTGACGGGCCCGA
>CAZTVJ010000531.1:0-4737 GCA_964616935.1 uncultured Acidimicrobiales bacterium
CACGGGCAGGCGCGCATCGGTGACCACCGAGCCGAGCACGAACCAGGACCCTTGCCCGGGCAGCAGCAGGTTGGCGTTCTTGCCGTACCAGCCGAGCCCCGCGAGGTAGGCGGCCTCACGGTCGACCAGGGAGTTGTCGTCGGCGAACACGACGGCCTTCCAACCCCGAGCTCGCAACGACCTGGCCATGGCCCACAGTGCACGGCGCAGCGGTGCGTAGTGGTCGGTGACGGCGTAGCGCGCCACCCGACCGACGGGGCGCTCACCGGGCTTCGGCGGGACGTCGGCGTCGTACCGGCGGGCTCCGACCACGATGGCCCTGGCCCCCTGCACGAGACCACCGGGATCGGTGGAGCGGGCGGGGTTCTTGTAGGTGAAGGCCATGCCGTCGTGCAGGCCCGCCGCCTTGCGCTCGTCCAGTGCCCGGCGTGCGGCTCGAAAGGGGGCCGCAGGCGCTATGCCCACCGCGTCCAACCCGTTGGCTCGGCCGAGGGCCAGCAGGTCGGCGGCGTCGACCGGTTCGGGCACCCCGGCACGGTAGCCCTGGCCCCGCCGACCAGCGGTGTCGGCGCTCAGCCGCGGCGACGAGCATGACGAAGCTCGGGCACGAGACCGGCGGTGGCCAGGAGGCGAAGGGCACGCACCTCGGCGACGTCGATGACGACCGCCTCGTGCTCCTCCCGCTCGCACAGGAACGTGACCACGCAGTCTGCGCACACCGTGGTGTGCTGCATCACGCACTCGTCGCAGCTGATCCGGATCGTCTCTCGCACAGGCTCCTCCTCAGGCACGCTCCACCTGGGCCCAGAGCATGACGAAGGGGTGTTACGGAGTTGCGGCGATGTGGATCGCGGTCAGCGGCGGGCGACGGCGAGCAGCTGCTCGGAGGAGATCACGTTGGCGCCCTCGGCCCTCGTGCCGGCCCTGACCTCGCCGTCGTTGGTGGCCACCACGACGGGCCGCTCGCCGGGGAGCGAAGCCGCCAGCTCGATGATGACCTCGTCCGCCGTCACGCCGGGCGCCGAGAAGTCGACCCGCAGGTAGCGGCGGCCCACCGGAAGCCGTTCGACGTCCGCGCCGTCGAACACGACCCGCACGTCGGTGCCGTAGCGCGCCGCCAGCTCGTCGAGGGCATCGAGCAGTCGGTTGCGCTGCTCGGCGAGCGCCAGCTCGGGCCAACCCAGCTTCGCGACGTTGTAGCCGTCGACGACGAGGATGGCACCGGCCGATCGCACGAGGTGGACGGCCGCCTCGGGAGCGTCGGCCCACATCCCGCCGGGCAAGGGCAGCGGCGTGCGCCGGGCGCGCGGCGCGGGCGTCGAGCGACCCGTCGGTGATGGGGCGAGCGCCGGCGGTGACGCGGGCTCGCTCGGCTGCCGATCCTCGGCCACGTCACCCTCCGCGCCGACCGCCGCCGAGGCGGCGGCGAGTGCAGCCGTGAGCCGCCGCGTGGCATCCGCCGCTTCGGACAGCGCAGCCCCGAGCCCGGCCGGCAGCGCAGCGGCGGCAGAGGGAGCGGCGACAGCGGGATCGGCGACAGCGGGATTGACGACAACGGGATCAGCCCCAGCCTCCTGCTCGGCCTCAGCCTCGCCGGCGAACGCAACCGCGTGCGCCGAAGCGGCCTTCTCCAACGTTGCGAGCTCGTGGCGGAGCTCGGCCACCTCCACCTGGAGCCGCGCCAGCGCCGCCTCCGCTTCGCTCGCGCGCCCATCGGCTTCGGACAGGCGGCGCCGAGCACCCCCGAGCTCGATCTCCAGCTGCGCAGCCCGGCGTTCGAGCCGCTCGCGCTCATGCTCGGTGGCGCGGCGCTGCTCACGCGCCACCATCAGCTCGGACCGCACGGTGGCCAGCTCTCCGATCGCCGACCGGGCGGCGAGCTCGGCGGCATCCAAGCGCTTCTGCGCGCTGCGCTCCGCCCTATCTGCATCGGCTGCCGCACCAGCGGCCTGCTCGACCGCCACCAGGCCCGCCAGCTCGTCCTCCCATCCGTCAGGCCGGTGGATCCAGAGCAGGCCGGCGCGACCAACCAGCTCCTCCGTGGCCACCAGGCCGACCCGGCCGCGGAACTCGTCGTCGGCATCCACGACCCGGCGCACCGGCCCGAGGGCTGCCGGCGGGATCTTCTGGAACTTCAGGAACGGCTTCAACGACGGGGGCGGGGGAATCGGTGGTCGCAGTGCGGCTCCAGCCACGGCTACCGCGAACGCGATCTCGATGGCGTCGCGGATGGCGGCGTCGGGTACGGCCTCCGTGGCTTCTACCTTGCTCAGCGCAGTCCACCCTCGCCGGCGACCGAGGTCGCGTCCGGGACCGTCTCCACGTTGCCGGCGGGCCCGCACCAGCGACACGTGATCGATTCGACGGCCTCGTCGAGCACCTCGGTGTCCTCCACCTCGAGCTGGCCGCCCACGCTGAAGTGGAAGAACGAGCGGGTGCGCCGAGCAGTCACCACGTCGAACCGGGTGAGGTTTCCGCACGAGCGGCATCGATAGCGGGGCACGATCACCCGTCCATGCTACGGCCCGCCTCCCGATCGGCCCGTGGCACAGCGGTCCTTGCCATCGAACACCTGTTCGCCATACGGTCACCGTCGTGCAACGCTCGTTCGACGACCTCGGCACCCCGTTGCGGGACGTGACGTTCTGCATCGTCGACCTCGAGACGACGGGCGGGTCGGCCGACGGCGATCTCATCACCGAGATCGGGGCGGTGAAGGTGCGCGGTGGCGAGTGCCTCGGCACGTTCCAGACGCTCGTCAACCCTGGCACGGCGATCCCGCCGCAGATCACGATGCTCACCGGCATCACCCAGGCCATGGTGCTGCCCGCGCCACGGGTGGAGGAGGTCCTGCCGGCGTTCGTCGAGTTCGCCGCCGGCACCGTGCTGGTGGGCCACAACGTCCGCTTCGACGCCGGCTTCCTGAACCGCGCCCTGGAGCGGGCCGGCTGGCCCCGCCTGGGCCATCCCCTCGTCGACACGGTCGCCCTGGCCCGGCGCCTCGTGCGCGACGAGGTGCCCAACTGCCGCCTCGCCACCTTGGCCAGCCGCTTCCGGCTGGACCACCAGCCATCCCACCGCGCCCTCGACGACGCCCTCGCCACCACCGACCTGCTCCACCTGCTGCTCGAGCGGTCCGCCGCCTACGGCGTGCTCGGCCTCGACGACCTGCTGGGCCTGCACCGCATGGAGGCCCACCCGCAGGCGGCCAAGCTGCGCCTCACCACGCAGCTACCCCGCAGCCCGGGGGTCTACCTCTTCGTCGGTCCCCACGGGGAGGTGCTCTACGTCGGCAAGGCGGCGAACCTGCGTCAACGGGTGCGGTCCTACTTCTCCACCGACGAGCGCAGGAAGGTCCACGGCCTGCTCCGCGAGGCCACCGCCCTGCGCCACATCACCTGCACCTCCACCCTCGAGGCCGCCGTCACCGAGATCCGGCTCATCCACGAGCACCAGCCGCGCTACAACCGCCAGGGTCGGCGCACGGCCAGCTACCACTACCTGAAGCTGACGTTGGGCGAAGCCTTCCCGCGCCTCGCCGTGGTGCGGGGTGGGCGCAGCGATGGTGGCCTCTACCTCGGCCCGCTTCCCTCTGCCGCGTCGGCTCGGCTCGTAGCCGATGCCATCCACTCGGTGGCCCCGCTGCGGCGGTGCACGGTGGCGCTCGGCAAGAGCGGCCTGCCCAAGCGCGACACCGCGTGCACACCGGCTCAGCTCGGCGTGGCGGCGTGCCCGTGCGCCGGCCAGGTGGAGCGACCCGCCTACGACGCCACCGTTGCGGCCGTGGTCCACGGGCTCACCCTCGATCCCGAGGTGCTGCTCCGGCCGTTGCGCGAGCGCATGGGCGTGCTCGCCCAGGCCGAGCGCTACGAGGAAGCGGCCGACGTGCGCGACCGCGCCGCTGCGCTGGCCTCCGCGCTGGCGCGCCAGCGGCGGCTCGACGGGCTCCGCCGAGCGGGCACGCTTCGGCTCGAGCTGGTCGGCGGAGCCCAGGTGGAGGTGTGCAACGGCGTCCTGCAGGCGTGCTGGCCGGGCAACGGCGGCGCCGTGTCGCTCCCGCTCGGGCCCGAGCCACCCCCGGCAGGCGGCCCGCTCCCCCACCACCTGGCGGACGAGGTCGGCGTCATCGCCGGGTGGCTCGACGCCGAGGCCGACCGCGTGCGCCTCCTGCACTGCGACGGCGAGCTGTCGTGGCCCCTCGCCCGCCTCCCGTCCTTCGCGCCAGGTCGGTAGCCTCCCGGTCATGGCAGAGCTCCTGGGCGCACTCGCGATCGTGATGGTCGCGGCCGTCGCCGTTGGCGTGGCGGTCGGCAGCTGGGCGTTGCACCAGCTTCGTCGCCGCAATCGGGTCAGTCGCCGCTACCGCACGAGGGCGCCACTGCACTGGCTCGTCTCGCCCGGAACGTGCGCCCGCCTCCATCGACGCCTTCGCGACGCCGTCGCCGTGCTGCGAACGACGGTTCCCACACCGTCGAGACGGCGCCTGCGCCCGGCCGAGCCCGCTCCCCTCGCCACGGCGGCCGACGAGCTGGAAGCCCATGCCGCCGCCCTCGACGGCGACCTGTTGCTCGCGGCCCGTCTCCGAGGTGCGCCGGGCCAAGAGCTGCGCCGCCGCCTCGCCAACCAGGTCGGCGACGTCGAGCGTCTCAGCGCCCGCGTGGCTGCCGCCGCCACGGCGGCCGCTCCACCGCGGTCGGGGGCGCAGCCATCGCCCGCTGCGCTGGCCGAGCTCGACGA
>CAZTVJ010000532.1:0-3299 GCA_964616935.1 uncultured Acidimicrobiales bacterium
CGGCTTCCCGGCGAACAACTTCGGGGCCCAAGAGCCCGGCACCGACGAGGAGATCGTCGAGTTCTGCGAGACGAGCTACGCCGTCCAGTTCCCGATGTTCTCCAAGATCAGCGTGGTCGGCGACGATCAGCACCCGCTCTACCGGGAGCTGACCAGCGCGGCGCCGCGAGCCCAGGGCGACCCGGACGCCTTCCGCGCAAAGCTGCGGGGCTACGGCATGACACCGAACGAGGATCCCGACGTGCTGTGGAACTTCGAGAAGTTCCTCGTCGACCGGGAGGGGAACGTGGTGAACCGCTTCGCTCCCACCACGGCGCCCGACGACCCCGCCGTCCTCGCCGCGATCGACACCGCACTCGCCGGCTGAGTCGCGGCGCGGCGGCCTAGCACCACGATCCAGGAGGTGCACAGTGGGTGCGCCAGACTCGCGCCCGATGACCGACGCGCTCTCCCCTTCCGACCAGGCGGATCTCGAACGCGGCCGCCGCCACCTCATCCGCTACGGCGGCGCCTTTGCACCGTTCGTCGCCGAGCGCGCCCACGGCTCGTTCGTCGAGGACGCTGGCGGACGCAAGGTGCTCGACTTCACCAGCGGTCAGATGTCGTCGGTGCTCGGTCACTCCCATCCGGCCATCGTCGCCGTCGTCACCGAGATGATCGGCCGGCTCGACCACCTCTTCTCCGGGATGCTCTCCCGGCCGGTGATCGACCTGGCCGAGGCGCTCGGCTCGATGGCGCCGCCGCTCAGCAAGGTGATCCTTCTCTCCACCGGTGCCGAGTCGAACGAAGCCGCGCTGCAGATGGCCAAGCTGGTCACGGGGGGCTGGGAGGTGGTCGGCTTCACGCGCAGCTGGCACGGCATGACCGGCGGCGCCAGGGCGGCCACCTATGCCGCAGGGCGCCGTGGCTACGGACCATCCGCCGCTGGCTCACTCGCGATCCCACCACCGAACGCCTACCGGCCCCGCTTCCGCCACGCCGACGGCAGCCACGACTGGCGCACCGAGCTCGACGATGCGTTCGAACAGCTCGACCTCCAGTCCACCGGCGCCCTGGCTGCATGCATCGTCGAGCCCGTGCTGTCGTCAGGCGGCATCATCGATCTCCCCCTTGGCTACCTCGCCGCGCTGACCGAGCGGTGCCACGAGCGAGGCATGCTCTTAGTGGTCGACGAGGCGCAGACCGGGCTCGGCCGTACCGGCGCCATGTTCGCCTTCGAGCGTGACGGCATCGTGCCCGACTTCCTCACCCTGTCGAAGACGCTCGGTGCAGGGCTGCCGCTGGCGGCCACCCTCACCACCGAAGCGATCGAGGCCGAAGCGCACGAACGCGGCTTCCTCTTCTACACGACCCATGTCAGCGACCCGCTTCCGGCCGCCGTCGGCCTCGCCGTGCTCGAAGTCATCGCTCGCGAGCACCTCGTCGACCGGGCGCGTGTGGCCGGCGACCGCCTCGAGTCCGGGCTCCTCACCCTGCAGGCCCGCCACGACTGCATCGGGGATGTACGTGGGCGCGGCCTGCTCCGCGGCATGGAGCTGGTCGCCGACCGGAGCACCCGCACACCAGCACCCGACCTCGGTGCTGCGCTGACGCGACGCTGCCTCGAGCTGGGGCTGTCGATGAACATCGTCAACCTGCCCGGCATGGGTGGCGTCGCCCGGATGGCTCCGCCGCTCACGGTCAGTGATGAGGAGATCGACCTCGGTCTCACGATCCTGGACGAGGCGCTCTCCGACGTGACGCCGGGGAGCCCGAGCGCCACCACGGTCGTCGGTCAGGAGGCAGCCTCGGTAGGGTGAAGAGTGCCTTGCGTCGTCCGACGGTGGATCTCCGCTGATTTAGCCCTAAAACAATGACCATGACCATCGAAGCGGCCCTCGGGCTGGTCCGCGAAGCGCCCTTCGTGGTCGACGTGCTGCGGGCGGCCGACGAGCTGGCCCGGGTTGCGGCCGACGCCGACACCCGAACCGTCGACCTCCTCACGGCTGCCGTCCTCGATGCCGACGACGAGCTCACCAGCATCGCGGCCGTCCATGCCCTGAGCCGCGTGTTTGACGACCGGGCCGACGCCGTCTTGTCCGAGCTGCTCTCCCACGAGCGCGCCTACCTTCGGGAGCATGCCTCCTGGGCGCTCGGATCCCGGCTGCCACGGCTGGATGCCATCGGTCGCCTCGTCGCCGTGGTGGTGGGCGGCGGCTTCTCGGGGATGCTCGCCCAGCGCACCCTCGAACGCTGGTCCTGGTCGGCCGACGACCACGTTGCCCTCGCCGCCGAAGGCGCGCTGGCCACCCATCCCGACGCGGCGGCCCGAGCCCGGCTGGCCGAGACCCTCGGCCTCGTTCCTGGCCCGGTCGCCGGCCGAGCCATCCGCCAGATCGCCGCTGATCCGGACGAGGAGCTGGTTGTCCGACTGGCTGCGGTGTCCGCCCTCGGTGATCGCCTCGACGATTCCGCCGCCCACAAGGTGGTGCAGAAGCTCGCCGCCACGATGAGCGGCGAGCTGGCCGACGTCGCCCACCTGGCCGCGATCGACCTCGGTCTTGCCTCTTGCTCGGGGGCCCCGGCCGCCCGGTCTGGCCTCACGATCGCTCAGCTCTTCCTCCACGCCGACATCGACCACGACCTCACCCGCGCCGGTGCCGGCGACAACGGTGGCATCGCCACGATGCTCGTGCGCCTGGGGGAAGCGCTCGTCAGCGAGTCGGGGGTGGCCCGGGTCCTGACCCTGTCGCGCGGCACACCCCAGGCTGCGGCGGAAGCGCTCGACCCCGGGGCCGAGGGCCACGTCCTCGCTCCTGTTCCGCTGCTCACCCCGGCGACCAGTGCTGCGGAGGCGTGGCCATCGAGGGTGGTCGCCGAGCGCGGCATACGACGGGTGCTGACGACGTTCCGACCCGTCGACGTCATGCACCTGCGGATGGCCGACGTCGGCAGCGTCGCGGCACAAACCGTGGCGCGCCGCATGGGCGTACCCGTCGTGTTCACCCTGGCGCCGGACCCTCATGCCCTCGTCCATGCGCTCGACATGACCGGCGCTCTGGGCCGCGAGAACTTCGGCCGGGTCGACGAGCTTGAGCACTACTGGTTCCGGGCCCGGTTCGTCCAACGTCTGGCAGCCGATGCGGCCCACAACGTGCTGTTTCCGCGTCCGAACCTTCGCCACGAGCTGCGCGAGCTGCTCGGCATCGACGTGGGCGCCGAACGGCAGCGCCACACCGTGGTGCCCGAAGGCATCGCCACAGAGCTCAGCGACGTGGCTGCACGAGACGTCGAGGACCGGGAGGCGGTCCCTGCGCTCG
>CAZTVJ010000533.1:0-2556 GCA_964616935.1 uncultured Acidimicrobiales bacterium
CAGCGCCTCGAGGACGAGATCGCCTCGCTGCACGAGCGTGCGACCCGGGCCGAGAAGCGGCTCTACTCGGGCGGGGTCAGCAACCCCCGCGAGCTGCAAGCGCTGCAGGACGACGTGGCTTCGATCCGCCGGCGCGTCGGCCAGCTCGAGGACGACGAGCTCGAGATCATGGAGCTGTCCGAGCCGATCGATGCCCAGCGGGCCGAGCTGGATGCGGATCGCAAACGGCTCGAGGCCGAGAGCAAGCGGTTGACCGACGACCTGACCGCGGCCGAGGCCGAGATCGCCAGCGAACTCGAGACCGTTCGCAGCGAGCGGGGCAAGGAGGCCGCCGGCGTTCCCGCCGATCTGTGGGCCGAGTACGAGCTGCTGCGATCGCGGCTCGGCGGCGTCGCCGTCGCCCGGCTGGTCGGCACGACCTGCCAGGGGTGCCACCTCCAGCTCTCGGCGGTCGAGATCGACCGCATTCGCAAGCTCGGTGTCGACGAGGTCGGGCACTGCGAGGCGTGTGGTCGCCTCCTCGTGCGCGACTGATCCGGCGGCCGGCACGCTGCAGGCCAGCGTCTCGATGGGTGTACCGATCAGCCGGCCGGTCTCCACCTCCCACAGCCGGCCACGAGCGTCATGGGTCGTCACGAGGAACTGGCCGTCATCGGAGAAGGTCATGGCCTGGACGGGCACCGCCTCGTTGGTCCCGCTGTCCAGGGCGAACTGTCGAATGGGCTCGAACGTGTCGGGATCGCTCACCGAGAGGTCACCGCTTGGGCCGACCGTCGCCAACCACCGTCCGTCGGGGCTGAACGCCGCGACGGAGGCCTGGCCCGGCGGGCTCCGGAACCGGATCGTGCACGGCTACTGGTCGATCGACCTCGGCATACTCCTTCCCACGAACCAGCTGCCTGGGTTCGTCGCCCAGCTTCAAGCTGCCCGTGACGCACTCGACGATGCGGGCGAGGACGACGGGACCACTGACTGCCCCGCGCCGCCAGCGGACTGACGCGCTGCTCGGCGGCGCGCCATCCAGCCAGCGGTAGAGGCGGTTCGCTAGTCCCGCTCGACCCTTTGCAGCCCTCGCTCAGGCGTCCACGACTCGACGACGAGCTTCGTGGCCTCGGCGTTGAGTCCGGTGATGACGACCTCGGTGATATCGGCGACGAACATCTCCCCGTCGGGCTGCTCGCTCGCCTCGTCCGTGGTCACCAGGCCCGCGGGAATGGCTCGTCCGGTGATCTTCGCCTCGCCCGACCAGTCGCGCTCCTTGCCCTGCTCAGGGTGGAAGGTCGGGCCGTGCAGAGCGAAGCGGGGATCCCGCTTGAGGCCCGCCCCCTTACCTGCGTCGGTCATCGAACCGAAGCACAGATCGCCGTCGGTGAACTCGCACTCGATGCCCGAAATGCGTGGCGAGCCGTCGGCGCGCAGCGTTGCGATGGTCTTGTGGCGACCTCAAGGGCGACTTCGACCACATCCTCATCGGCATCGACTCGCTCAACTCCTCTGGCGGCACCACGCCGGGCGCGTTCACCTACCTCGGGGCGGTCAACTTCGCGCCGTCGTTCATCGGCCACGAGTTCGGTCACCGCTTCGGCGCCAGCGACGCCTTCGGCACAGCCGCAGCAGGACGGCGGCGATACGAGCACCCGTACTGCGTCATGGGCGCGAAGGGCTGGCCCGAGACCTTCGACGACCCTCGCCTGGTCGCCAACGAGGCCCCCGGCCTGGCCGGCACCGGGCCGGGGATGTCCGCGCCCACTCTGCTCGCCACCAAGTGGCTCGACCCGACCCAACACAACGTGGTCACCGACCTGAGTGGCTCCATCGAAGTGCGACACGGCGCCATGGTCGCCCTGTCCGCGCTCGTCGGCTCCCCTGGCGTCGGCTGGACCGGTCCGCCGGTCGCCGTGCGATTCGGCGACCACCTCGTCGAGTACCGCGTTGCCACTGGGTGGGACCGCGCCATTCCCGTGGGGAGCGGCGCCAAGGGGAAGGTCGTCGTGAACTCGTCGCCGCGGCATACGCCGGTGGCGGAACTGGTCAACGCCATCGACGCCGTGCCGGGCGCGGTGCTGACGGTCGGCGGCAGCGATGTGCTCGACCTCAGCTCGCCCGGGCCGCTCGTGATTCGGGTGCTGTCGGTCGACACGGCGAACGACGTCGTTCAGCTCTCGCTGACCCAGCACGCCGCCCGCGGCGGGCTCGAGGGCATGGGAGTCGGCCCCGGCTGGGGCGGCGATGGCGGCGGCTGGGTCTGGTCGCCGGGGCGCGGCCTGCAACGCATCCCGCCCTACTCACCGCTCCACGACGCGCTCACCTCACTTGGTGACCTCGCCGCCCTTCACGAGCTCGCCGAGCGGGCCCCACGGGCGCAGGTCGAGATGGTGCGCGAGCGCGCGGCAGTCACCCTGGCCGAGATGCAGGAGTCGATGGCGCAGGTGACAGCCGAACCGCCGCCGTCGCCGGTGCAGCAGGCCCTCTCTGCGCTCGATGCTCTTGAGGAGAGTCGGCGCCGATTCGAAGCTGACGTCCACCGTGGCGGGCTCGGCCAGGAGTACCTGGAAG
>CAZTVJ010000534.1:0-6357 GCA_964616935.1 uncultured Acidimicrobiales bacterium
GCGGCGGCGGCGGGGGAGGCGCCCCGGGGGGGGGGGGGGTGTGCAAGGGGGCTCCTCGGTTTGGTCTACGCACGTTGAAACTGGGCGACGTGCGAGCCAAGGGCCAACACCATCCACGAGCACGAAGGCTCGTGGCCCGCCGGTTCCGGCAGTGACTTGAAGCGGTCAGGTTACCGGAGCCAGTCAGCGAACCGGCGCGTGTGCGTCCAACCGCCTCACCCGAGCCACCAGGTGTGCAACGGCATCGGGGGGAACAGCACCTCGAGCGCCAGCGCGCCGAGGTCGGTCTCGACCACGCAGTCCGCCACGGCTGCTTCTTGCTCTGCCAGCGACCGGTTGCCGAGCAGGAGGTGCAGGAACACGTCCCGCGGCATGCCCGCGTCGAGCCGATCACCGCCCTCGACCGGCCGCCAGGGCTCGGCCGCGAGCAGCCGCCCGTCCGCCCAGGACAGGCGCAGCCCTTCGCTGTAGAGATCAAGGAGCACCTCCCCGGTGAGCCCAGATGCTGGAGACGACGCGATCCGCCGTTCCAGCGCTGGCGTCACCGCGCGTACGAAGCCGACCAGATCGGCGACGCGCACGTAGAGGCCGTAGCTGCCGCCGACCGCGCCGGCAACGTGGGTGCGAGCGCAGCGCAGCGCCGGGTGCTCGGCCGGCAGCGCCAAGGTCGCACCGACCGGTGGGCGGCCGTCCGGCGGGCTCGGTTCGCCCTCGCGCAAGCGCCCCTCGAGCAGCGCGAGCACCGCGCTCGTGGGTCCCAGCCACGAGCGGCCGGGAAGCAGCTCGATCGCGCGCACCGGCAGATGGCCGTTCCACTTCATGCGCTGCAGGATCATGTAGCCGGCCGGTTCGGGCGCGCCGGAGGCGGGCGTGCACTCCTCGATCACCAGCACCTCGCAGGCCAGGTTGCCGCCGGGGCGACGGGACAGCTCCAGCACCCAGGTGGCGGCATCGCGCGGGCATCGCCAGCCACCCGACCGAGTCGACGCTGTCGAATCCACCTCCACCAGGAAGGCCACGTCCGCCAGCGATGCGGGCCGAACCGACCATCGCTCGTCGGCGACCACCGGCTTGCCACCGAGCAGCAGCGTCGGTTGCGGTCGGAGATCGAGGGCGTACTCGTAGCCGAACTGGCGGTAGTACCACTCGATGCCGGTGATGAACTGCAGGTGCTCACCGGCCGCATCGCTGCGCTCGTGCAGCACGTCGAACTGCGCTCGCACGAGGCCGCGCCGGCGGTAGGCGGCCTCGGTCGCCACCAGCTCGGGCCGACCGACAGCGAGCGGCTCGCCGTCGTAGCACCACGTCTGCGGGATGGTGCAGACCGTCGACACGATCCGGCCCGTCGCTGTTTCCTCGACCACGGTCGCGTCCTCGACGCGGAACGTCGGGTGTGCCAGGTCGAACAGGTCCCTCGTCCACTCGGCGATGCCGTCATCCGCCCCGTCGGCGTCGGGCTCGGCATGGAGCGCACCGTTCATCGCGACGAGCTGATCGGCGTCGTCCGGGCGCGCCGCCCGCAGTACCAGGCCGTCGTCGAGTTCCCGGGGCAGCGTCGCCATGGCGCGAGTCCACCGCGGATCCTGCGTGCGCACCAGCGGGTTTCGCGCCAAGCGGACGTCGAGCGCGGCCAATCAGTAGAGGAACATCGGCTTGCCGTCGACGTGGCGGATCTTGGGCCGATACGCCGCTGAGTCGTAGAGCGCGTCCACGTCGACGCGCTTCACGCCCTGGCGGGTCACGCTGATCGGGACGTTCACGTAGTTGCCGTTGCGGAGCGCCACCAGCCGCCCCTTGGTGCCCTCGATGAGGAGGTCGGCCGCCATCACGCCGTAGTTGACCGCCACCATCAGGTCGAGCGAGTCGGGGCTGCCGGACCGCATCAGGTACCCGATCTGCTGGTTGATGATCCCTTCCCCCGTCCGCGCGTGAAGGAGCTCGCCGGTGATCTCGCCGATGCCGCCCAGCTTCTGATGACCGTAGGCGTCGGCCTCGCCGCCCTGGACGAGATCGCCCCCGATGATCGTCGCGCCCTCGGAGATGGTCATCATGGCGTAGCCACTCGGGTTGGCCCGCTTGTCGGCCATGAGCAGCTCCGTCAGGCGGTCGATGTCGAACGGCACCTCCGAGATGATGGCCCGGTCGACGCTGGCGAGGTACGCCGAGATGAGTGACGTCTCGCCGCTGTAGCGCCCGAAGACCTCGACCACCGCGAGGCGCTCGTGCGACCCGGCGCTCGTGCGCAGCTGGTGGATGAAGTTGACGGTGCGGGTCACCGCGGTCGAGAAGCCGATGCAGTAGTCCGTGCCATGCACGTCGTTGTCCATCGTCTTCGGGATGGCGACGACGGGGAAGCCCTCGTCCGACAGCCGCAGGGCGAACGACAGGGTGTCGTCACCGCCGATCGGCACCAGCGCGTCGATGCCCATCCGCTCGAGCACGGAGAGCGTGTGCTGGGTGAAGTCGTGCGGACCGTCGCCGTCGACCAGGTAGCGGAGGTGTTCGGGAACGTCGGCGGTCTTGACGCGCGCCGGGTTCGTGCGAGAGCTGTGCAGGACCGTGCCCCCGCTGCGATCGATGGTGCGCACGGCGCCAGGATCGAGCGTCATGAAGCAGCCGGCCACCGACGCGGGGTCGTCCGGGTTGCAGTCGAGGAGACCACCCCACCCCCGGCGAACGCCGATCGACGTGTGTCCGTCGTCGTGGACCCGGTTCACCACGGCCTTGATCGCCACGTTCAACCCAGGGACGTCGCCCCCACCGGTCAGCACCCCGACGCGCATGGCACTCCTCTCGTGGCCTGACCCCGTGGGCGGTCGGGTCAACCGGCCGTCCCTATCATGCTGCGACCGGGGTCGACCAGGAGGACCGAGATGGCAGATGGGCTGACAGCAGGCCCGCTGGACGGCATCATCGTGGTCGACCTCACACGCGTGCTGGCCGGCCCCTACTGCACCGTGATCCTCGGCGACCTCGGCGCGCGGATCATCAAGGTCGAGCGTCCCCGCACCGGTGACGACAGCCGCCACATCGGCCCCTTCCTGAACGGTCGGTCGGCGTACTTCGCCTCGATCAACCGCGGCAAGGAGTCCATCGACCTCGACCTCAAGGGCTCCGATGACCGCGTGGTCCTCGAAGCACTGCTCGAGCGGGCCGATGTCCTGGTCGAGAACTTCCGGCCGGGCACGATGGCCGATCTCGGTTACTCGTGGCGCGAGGTGCACCGCCGCTGGCCGCGACTCGTACAGGCCAGCATCTCGGGGTTCGGCCAGACCGGGCCTATGAGCGGCCGCCCCGCGTACGACATGGTGGTCCAAGCGCTGGGCGGCGTCATGAGCATCACGGGACCCGAGGGTGGCGAGCCGACCCGGGTGGGCACGTCGATCGGCGACCTCACCGCCGGGTTGTTCGGCGTCATCGGCGTCCTCGCTGCGCTCCACGAGCGCGAGCGCACGGGCGAGGGCGCGTGGGTGGACGTGGCCATGCTCGACGGCCAGGTGGCGATCCTGGAGAACGCCATCGCGCGGTACGTCACCAACGGGGTGTCCCCCGGCCCGATCGGGGCACGGCACCCGTCGATCACGCCGTTCGGCGCCTTTCGCGCCTCGGACGGCCTCATCGTGCTGGCGGCCGGCAACGACGTCCTGTTCGCCGAGCTGTGCCGGGTGCTCGGCATCGAGGATGCGGTCGACGACGAGCGCTTTCGCACCAACGCGGATCGGTGCGAGCACGAGGTCGACCTGAGGGCGCAGCTCGAAGCCGCACTGGCGTCCGACACGGTGTGTGGATGGCTGGCTGTCTTCGAGGCGGCGGACCTGCCCGCAGCCCCGATCAACGACATCGCCGCCGTGCTCGCCCATCCGCAGGTCCTGGCCCGCAACATGGTCGTGCCGGTGGACGACCCGGACATGCCCGGCTTCCTCGTTGCCGGCAACCCCGTGAAGCTGTCGACGCACGCCGAGCAGCGCAGCCGGGTGGCGGCGCCGGTCCTCGGCGCCCACCGTGCCGCCTTGCTCGCCGAGCTCGGCCTCGACTGAGGCATGATCCGGGACATGCAACGACTTGTCTCCCTCGCGGCCGGCACCGCGCTCGAGGTCGGGCCGGCCGACTTCGTCGACGTTGCGGCGGCCGCGGGCTTCCCCGCCGCCGGCATCTGGTTCGATCCCGCGAGCTGGAGCCCGACGACCTCGCGCCAGGTTCGCGGCCGGCTGGACGCCACCGGCCTCGTCGCGCTCGACGTCGAGCCGATCATCCTCAGCGACGACGGTGACCCGGGCGAGGCGTTGATCGACGCCGCCATCGAGGTGGGCGCCCGCAACGTGCTCGTCGCCAGTCGCCACCCGGATCGCCGCGCCACGATCGAGCGGTTCGGCCAGCTGTGCGACCGCGCCGCGCCTGCGCAGCTCACCGTGGTGCTCGAGTTCCTGCCGATCTTCGCCGTCCGCTCACTCGCCGACGCGCTCGCCGTGGTGAGCGCCGCCGGGCGTCCGAACAGTGGCGTCCTCGTCGACAACCTGCACCTGTCGCGTTCGGGCGGCTCGCCGGCGGACGTCGCCACCGTGGACCCGGCGTTGCTCCCCTACCTCCAGATCGCCGACGCGCCGGCGGCCCTGCCCGAGCCGGCCGGCCTCTACGAGGAAGCGCTCCACGGTCGGTTGCTTCCTGGTGACGGCGGACTGCCCATCGCCGAGCTGCTGGCGGCGGTACCCGGGGTGCCGCTGTCGCTCGAGCTCCGCTCCAGGATGCTGCGCGAGACCTACCCCGACCCCGTCCAGCGGGCCGGGGCCGTGCTGGCCGCGACCCAACGCGCCCTCGCCGCCGCGCCCGGCACGACATGAGCGATCGCACCGAGACCGACAGCACCGAGACCCAGTCCGGGTGGTTGAGCCGCGACGACCTCGACCAGGCGCGCGAGCGCGTGCCCATGGTGTACGTCGACGCTGTGCCAGTGCGGGTGAACAGCCACGGCGAGGTCACCCATGTCGGCCTGCTGCTGCGAGCCATGGCCGACGGCACCATCAGCCGCACGGTGGTGTCCGGGCGAGTGCTCTACGGCGAGCGAGTGCGGGACGCGCTGTTGCGCCACCTCGAGCGTGATCTGGGCGTGATGGCCTTCCCCCGCCTCCCACCCGACCCTGCCCCGTTCACGATCGCCGAGTACTTCCCTGACCCGAACGTGACCGGCTTCCACGATCCCCGCCAGCACGCCGTGAGCCTCGCCTTCGTCGTGCCCGTCGACGGGGACGGGGCGCCGTCGCAGGATTCGCTCGATCTCGCCTGGGTCACGCCGGAGGAGGCCGTCAGCCTGGAGGTTCGCCGGGAGATGACCGGCGGCCACGACCGGTTGGTGCGTCTCGCCCTCGCCCACGCCGGTCGGCTCCCCTGAGCGAGCGGGATGCCCACCGCAGGTCGAAGCCTGCCGTACTGTGCCCCCTGGTAACAGTGTCGGGCCGGGCCCGAAGGGAGACATCATGTCGAACATCGATGCAGAGACACGCAGCTGGATCGAGGGCGTCGCCAAGTTCTGGTGGCTCTGGGTCGTGTTCGGGGTCCTGTGGATCATGGTGGCGCTGATCATCCTGCAGTTCGACCAGTCGTCGGCCAGCACGGTCGGGATCATCGTCGGCCTGATGTTCATCGCCGCAGGGATCCAGGAGATCTTCGTGGCGGCGGTCAGCGGCGGCTGGAAGTGGCTGTGGGTCGTCTTCGGTGTGATCTTCGTGATCGCCGGCATCGTGGCTCTCGCCTACCCGAAGAACACGTTCGCGGCCATCGCTGACATGCTCGGCTGGCTCTTCTTCTTCGTCGGGGTCTTCTGGATCATCGAGGCGTTCCTCACCCGGGAATCCAACCCTGTCTGGTGGCTCGGCCTCACGGCCGGCATCCTCATGGTCATCATGGCCTTCTGGACATCGGGGCAGCTCTTCTTCACGAGGGCCTACGTGCTGCTCGTGTTCGCCGGGGTGTGGGCACTGATGCACGGCATCACCGACATCTTCAAGGCCTTCGCCATCAAGCGTGCCGGCAAGATCGTCGCCAACGTCTGATCGGGCCCGACCCGCGACCTACGAGGGGATGAAGGATGGGAACGCTGATCGGTGACGTCCTACCGTTCGCCTTGGGCGTCGCCGTCAGCCCGATCCCGATCATCGCCGTCATCCTGATGCTCTTCTCGGCAAGGGCGAAGAGCAACGGGCCGGCATTCCTGGCCGGGTGGATCACCGGCCTTGCCCTGGTCGGCACGGTCGTCCTCCTGGTGGCCAACGGAGGCAACGTCGCCACCTCCTCCGGCGCCTGGAAGACGGCCGGGGGCGTCAAGCTCGTCCTCGGCCTCGTCCTGATCGTGGCCGCCGCCCG
>CAZTVJ010000535.1:0-11439 GCA_964616935.1 uncultured Acidimicrobiales bacterium
GCGAAGGCGGCGCTGCGCGGCATCGCCGCCGGGGCCACGACCACGACGCTCTCCCCGGTGCCGCGTTCGGTGACGAAACTCAGCAGGTGACATCCCGGCGGCAGGTCGGCCGGAAGTTCGAGGAGGTCGTGGTCGTCGCCATGGCTGACCACTACGTCAACTGCGTGGCCTTCGACGGCGATCGATGCAGCGGTTACCCGACCGGCGACGGCAACCGGGGCGCGAGGATCTTCATGCAGTGGAGATGCAAATCGCTCAGCCGATGCGGCGGCGATCCGATCGGCTTCGAGCACCTCCACGATGCGCTCCAGCGCGACATCGTCGGCGTGGTGCAGTTCGTTGCGGACGTCGTAGTAGCTGGTTTGTACGCCGAGTTCGCGGGCGCGGATCCGCAGCGTTGAGTCGGTGTCTGACACGGGCGTAGTCTTGCCGGTGAATAGAAACGGACGCTCGACGGTGTGGGTTCAGCCCGGGCGGGCTGGCGGCACATCGTCGTAGTGCTCGACCATGTTGATCGGCCGTGCGGTTGCACCGTCGGGATCGAGCCCGGCGGAGCGTCGGGCACGTCGTTGGCGCAGTAGATCCCAACTCTGGTCGAGTTGATCCTTCACGGCGGCGAGTCGGACACGGTCGGAATCCGTGGCGGTCCCATCGGATTCTCTGGTCAGCAGCTCGTGTTCCTCGTGGGCCAGATCATTGATCCTCCCGGTGATTGCATCATCCATGACAACCTCCTGTCACCACTGTACGTCGCAGCGGCGCAGCGGCGCGCCGGAGTCAGTCGCCGGCCACCGGTGTCAGGTCGCCCGCGCCGCCGCTGGCGAGCGGCGCATCTTGGTGGCGCATTTTGGCTTCGCCTGCCTCGATCGCTTCGAGCAGGTGGATCGACACGTCGGCCACCCGGACCTGATCCTCCTCGACACCGGCAGCCTTCACGCCGTCGTCGAGCATGATGTAGCAGAACGGACACGCAGTAGCGACACGGCTCGCACCGGTCGAGATGGCCTCGGCGGCGCGCTCGTCGTTGACCTTGGTGCCGGTGTTCTCCTCCATCCACATGCGAGCGCCGCCGGCGCCGCAGCACATGCCCTTGGTGCCGTTGCGCGGCATCTCGACCACTTCGATGCCCTTGATCGAGGCGACCACCTTGCGAGGTGCGAGGTACACGTCGTTGTGGCGACCCAGGTAGCACGAGTCGTGGTAGGTGATCCGTTCCTCCAGCGACGCGTTGGTCACGTCGAGCTGTCCGCTCTCCATGAGCCACTCGAGGAACTGGCTGTGGTGCACCACCTCGTAGTGGCCGCCGAGCTGGGGGTACTCGTTCTTCAGCGTGTTGAAGCAGTGCGGGCACTGCGTGATGATCTTCTGGACGCCCATCCCGTTGAGCGACTCGACGTTGGGCATGGCCAGCATCTGGAACAGGTACTCGTTGCCGGAGCGCCGGGCCGGGTCGCCGGTGCACATCTCCGACGGGCCGAGGATGGCGAAGTCGATGCCGGCGCGCCGGAGCAGGCGGGCCATCGCCTGGCTCACCTTCTTGTTCTTGTCGTCGAAGGAACCGGCGCACCCCACCCAGTACAGGTACTCGTGGGTGAACGCATCGCCGGGCTCGACGACCTCGATGCCCTCGAGGCCTGCAGCCCAGTCGGCTCGCTCACCCTGGTTCATGCCCCAGGGGTTGCCCTGGTTCTCCATGGCCCGGAAGGCGTTGCCGAGCTCGGCGGGGAAATCGCTCTCCATCAGCGTGAGGTAGCGCCGCATGTCGAGGATCTTGTCGAGGATCTCGATGTTGACCGGGCAGATCTCGTCGCAGGCCTTGCAGGTGGTGCACGACCACAGCTCCTCGGCGGTGATGCGCTCGAACAGCGAGTTGGCCGAGACCGCGATCTCGGGGTCGGTGCCGAGCGGTGGCGACACCCTCGGGTGTCCGGTGGCCGCCATGACCTCGCCCGTCTTCAGGACGATCTCGCGTGGGTCGAGCGGCTTGCCCGTGGCGTGGGCCGGGCACACCGAGGTGCAGCGGCCGCACATCGTGCACGCGTCGGTGTCGAGCAGCTGCTTCCAGGTGAAGTCCTCCACCACCGAGGCACCGAACGACTCGAGCTCGGTCTCCATGAGGTTCGGCATGGGCCGCATCGCGCCCTTCGGACGGTTGCGATCCTTCAGGTACATGTTCAGCGGCGAGGTGAACACGTGGCGCAGCATCGTGATGGGCAGGATGACCAGGAAGGCGAAGAAGCCGACGACGTGGAGCACCCAGCTGGCCTGGTGCCAGCTCTCCAGGGTGCCGAGCGACCAGCCGTCGACCAGGGTGGCGAGCGGGTAGCCGACGAAGGCCCATTCCTCGAACGACGGGGTGCCCTCGGCCGCGATGCGGAACATCTCGGTGGTGAACCCGGTGACGCCGATGAGCCCGAACACACCGAGGATGACCCAGTGCTCGGGCTTGGTCTTGATGCGGATGCGGTACGGCCGCTGCACGAAGCGCCGGAAGAAGGCCCAGGCGATCCCGCCGAGGAAGACGAGCCCAGCGAGGTCTCCGATGAAGATGTACCCCTGGTACACCCCGCCGTGGAGGAACTTGAGGTCCTCCGGGAGCTGGTGGTTGACCTCCAGGACCGTCGTGACGCCGAGCAGCACGAGGAACCCGAAGTAGATCATGGAGTGCATGAGGCCGGCGGCGGGGTCTCGCAGGAGCGTCTTCATCGACACGGCGGCGCGCCAGTCGTGCAGGCGACGCTTCGCGTTGCGGGGCGTCAAGTCTCGCTGATCGGGGCCGCCGCGCTCCCAGTTCTTCACGCGCTGGGCGAAGACGAAGCCGCCGTAGACGACGAGCACGGGGGTGATGGTGTAGAACGCGAGCTTCAGGGCGCCCGGGATGCCACCGAACACCTCGCGGCCGATCGGCTCGGTCTCCTCCCAGCTCGTGAGCAACGGGAGCAGCCCGCTGAGCACGATGAAGATCCCGAAGAAGACACCGATGCCGATGACGAGTGCGGCGGCGCGCGGGTGGGGCGCAGTGGCGGTGACCTGGTGTTCCTCGGTGGGTGGCGCGTGCGAGGCCATGACGCGACTCAACCTAACCGAAGGTCGACGGAGGCAAGTTCAACCCGGCGGACCGCGGCGTTCGCGCGCCCGCGGCACTCAGGCTGCGTCAGCCGTAGTACTGCCGATCGAAGTCGCGGATGCGGGCTGCGAGGTTCGCGAGCAGCTTGTGGGACAGCGCCGGTACGTCGTCGAGCACGGCGGTGAAGCTGCGCTGATCGATGACGAGCACCGTGCAGTCCGTGTCGGCCGTGACCGTGGCCGTGCGGGGACCATGGTCGAGGAGTGACAGCTCGCCCACCATGGAGCCGGGGCCGAGCGTGGCGACCTTCTTGTTGTTGCGCTTCACCGAGACGGTGCCGTCGACCAGGACGAAGGCCTGGTTGCCCATCTGGCCCTGGTCGGTGAGCTTCTGCCCGGCGGGTATCGAGATCTCCGTGCTCGCCTTGCCGATGCGCTGGAGATCCTTCTTGGTGCACGCCGAGAACAGCGGCACGTTTGCAAGGTGATCGAGATATGCCTGGTTGCCTCTTGCCATGCGGCGGGATCATACGGGTCACTCGGCTCACGTGCGCCAAATCCTCGCGAATCCTTCTGTGGCGCCGAGGATCCGATCGGCCGGCGCTGACCTTCATGTTGCCGAAACATGAGGGAAACCTCTCCTTCCTACGGTCGGCGCCGTGGACGTGGCACTCGTGCGCTGGCCGTGGGAGGCCGACACTCGTTCTCGGCTGGCTCGCGAGGGACGCCCTCGCCTGCTGCTCGTGGACGATGCCAGCGCGCCCCCGCTCATCGAGGATCCGCTCGAGGACTGGACGCGGTGGCCGGCGCCCGAGGCGGACGTCCGCGCCCGGCTCGACACCCTGTCGCTCCGCTCCAGCATGGGACCGATCTCCGTAGGCCCGCCGACCCTGGACGACGACGGTGTCGTTCGCCATGCCGGCGCCTGGGTCTCCCTCCCGCCGGTCGAGGCCCGGCTGACGTGCCTGCTGATCGAGCGATTCGGGGCCGTGGTCAGCCGCGAGGCGCTGGCCAAGGCCGGCTGGCCGGACGGCGCACCGGGCCGCAACGCGCTCGACGTCCACGTGCTGCGGCTGCGCCGGCGCCTCGCCGAGGTCTTCCTCGCCATCCGCACCGTCCGCTCCCGCGGCTACCTGCTGGAAGCCTCACAGCGGGGCCGCCTCTCCAGTGAGGCGTCGCGCCCGGCATGACCGTTCCTGTCCATCTCAACCCATGCGGCCATGCCAACCCATCCGGCCATCTCGACCCACCCGGCCGCACCCGGCCGCCCAGCCAAGGAGGACGAGCGTGCTTCACCTCGTGACCGCCATCATCAAGCCCCACAAGCTCGACGACGTGAAGACCGCGCTGCGCGATGCGGGGATCCTCGGTCTCACCGCGACGGAGGTGAAGGGCTTCGGTCGTCAAGGGGGCAAGACCGAGACCTACCGCGGCGCCGAGTACACGGTCGACTTCCTCCCCAAGGTGAAGATCGAGATCGTGTGCGAGTCCGGTGACGCCGACAAGGTCGTCGAGCTGGTCTCCGAGGCCGCCCGCACCGGCAAGATCGGTGACGGCAAGGTGTGGGTGGTCGCGGTCGACCGCCTCGTCCGCATCCGCACGGGTGAGATGGGGGCCGACGCCCTGTAGCTCGGTCGCGTTGCTGATCCCGGGCGACGGGTCCCGCCGGGCGCGGCGGGACGTCAACGCGCGTCGATCGGACCCCCCTAGGTACCCTGAGCGCGCTGCGTGGCCGTTCGGTTGAGTCAGCACCACCGTGTGCGCTCGAAATGGGTCGGACGACCCTGGAGCACCTTTCCCTTGCCCCGTAGCCTGGCCCCGTCACAGCCGGGGGCGGCCGGTGCAGGAGGAAGCTTCGAAGGAGCGTCAGGTGCATCGAGTCGACGGAGCCTCGGGAGGTGCAGCATGAGCGTGCTGGTCACCGGCGGTGCCGGCTACATCGGGTCCCACACCGTGCGCGCACTGCGCGAGCGGCGGCGTGAGGTCGTCGTGCTCGACAACCTGGGCAACGGCCATGAGGCCGCGCTGCTCGGCGCGCCGCTCGTCGTGGGCGACGTCGACGACGGCATGCTCGTCGAGAAGGTCGTCCACGAGTTCGGCGTCGACGCGTGCATCCACTTCGCCGCGCTCAAGGCGGTCGGCGAGTCCATGGTGCAGCCGGCCCGCTACTTCCGCAACAACGTGGCCGGCTCGAACACCCTGTTCGACGCGCTCGAGCGCTCGGCCGTCGGCCGGGTGGTGTTCTCCTCGTCGGCGGCCGTGTACGGCACCCCCGAGTCGAACCCGATCGACGAGGACGCCGCACTGCACCCGGAGAGCGTCTACGGCGAGACGAAGCTGATGGTCGAGCGGATGCTCCACTGGTTCGACGCCACCGTGGGGGTGCGGTCGGTCAGCCTGCGGTACTTCAACGCGGCAGGTGCGTCTTCCGACGGGGTCATCGGTGAGGACTTCGCGATCACGCAGAACCTGGTGCCGCTCCTGATGAAGGCGGTCCTCGGCAAGGGGCCCGCGCTCGAGCTCTTCGGCACCGACTACCCCACGGCGGATGGCACGGCCGTGCGGGACTACATCCACGTCGAGGACCTGGCCGAGGCACATGTCCTGGCGTTGGAGCACCTCGAAGGCGGCGGCGCCACGACGGCGATCAACCTGGGAACGGGCAGTGGGTCGAGCGTGCGGGAGGTGCTCGACGCGGCAGGCCGGATCAGCGGGCGGGACATCCCTGTCAGCTACGCCCCGCGACGGCCCGGTGACCCGGTGGCGCTCGTGGCCGACAACCGCCGTGCGGCCGAGGTGCTCGGCTGGCAGCCGCGCCACGACCTCGACGACATCGTTGCCAGCGCCTGGCTGTGGCACAGCACCCACCCCGACGGGTTCGGTGCGCCATGACGAGCGTCGCCGACGACGCGGACCTCGCCGCCGCTCTTGCGGCGGGCGCGGGCGAGCTGCTCGTCGAGCTGCGGGCGTCCGGTCTCGACGCCGACAAGCTCGGCGACGAGGGCGACCGTCGGGCCAACACCTACCTACTGGAGCGCCTCGCGCAGGCCCGACCGGGCGACGCCGTGCTCTCCGAGGAGAGCGCCGACGACCCATCGCGGGTGGCGGCCGAGCGCGTCTGGATCATCGACCCGCTCGACGGCACCCGGGAGTTCACCGAGCCGCCCCGCACCGACTGGGCCGTGCACGTCGCCCTGTGGATCCGCGGCGAGCTCTCGGTCGGAGCCGTTGCGCTGCCCGCGCAGGGCATCGTGCTGCGTTCCTCACCGGCGCCAGCGTTGCCGCCGGTGCGAGTGGGGCCGGTGCGGCTCGTCGTGAGCCGCACTCGCCCACCCGCGATCAGCCAGGCCGTGGCCGAGCGCCTCGGCGCCGAGCTCGTGCCGATGGGCTCGGCCGGAGCGAAGGCCACGTCCGTGGTCCTCGGCCAGGCCGACGTCTACCTGCACGGTGGCGGCCAGTGGGAGTGGGACTCCGCTGCGCCGGTCGCAGTCTGCCGGGCAGCCGGTCTCCACACCTCGCGCCTCGACGGGTCACCGCTCGTCTACAACCAGCCGAAGCCCTGGCTGCCCGACCTCCTCATCTGTCGGCCGGAGGTTGCCGCCACGGTGCTGGAGGCCGTCGTCGCCGTTGGTGTCGAAGCATGAACCGGTCCCCCCAACGAGGAAGCGAATGACCACCAAGCAGCGAACCCACCTCGACGAGCTCGAGGACGAGTCCATCTTCATCATGCGCGAGGTCGCCGCCGAGTTCGAGCGCCCTGTGCTGCTGTTCTCCGGCGGCAAGGACTCGATCGTGATGCTCCGCTTGGCGGAGAAGGCCTTTTGGCCGGCCCGCATCCCCTTCCCGGTGATGCACGTCGACACCGGCCACAACTTCGCCGAGGTGCTGGAGTTCCGTGACCGCCGGGTGGCCGAGCTGGGTGTCCAGCTCGTCGTCGCCTCCGTCCAGGACGCCATCGACAGCGGCCGCGTGCGGGAGGAGACGGGCCCGCGGGCCAGCCGCAACCGGCTGCAGACGACCGCGCTGCTCGACGGGATCCTCGAGCACCAGTTCGACGCCGTCTTCGGCGGCGGGCGACGTGACGAGGAGAAGGCGCGCGCGAAGGAGCGGGTGTACTCGTTCCGCGACGAGTTCGGTCAGTGGGACCCCAAGAACCAGCGGCCCGAGCTGTGGCGCCTCTACAACGGCCGCCATCGCAAAGGCGAGCACATCCGGGTGTTCCCGATCTCGAACTGGACCGCGCTCGACGTGTGGCAGTTCATCCAGCGCGAGCGCATCGAGATCCCATCGATCTACTACGCGCATCGCCGCGAGGTGTTCCGCCGGGACGGGATGTGGCTGGCGGTCGGCCCGTTCATCTCGCTGATGGACGACGAGGAGGCCTTGTCGATGATGGTGCGCTACCGCACCGTGGGCGACGCGAGCTGCACCGGCGCCGTCGAGTCGGTCGCCATGACGATCGAGGATGTCATCACCGAGGTCGCGGCGTCTCGCGTGACCGAGCGAGGGGCCACCCGGGCGGACGACAGGTTCACGGAAGCGGCCATGGAAGACCGCAAGAAGGAGGGTTACTTCTGATGGAGCTGCTTCGGTTCGCTACGGCCGGCTCGGTCGACGACGGGAAGAGCACGCTCATCGGGCGGCTCCTCTACGAGAGCAAGAGCATCTTCGAAGATCAGCTCGAGGCAGTCGAGAAGACCAGCCGTGACAAGGGCTTCGAGTACACGAACCTCGCGCTCCTCACCGACGGCCTCCGGGCCGAGCGGGAGCAGGGCATCACCATCGACGTGGCGTACCGCTACTTCTCGACGCCGCGCCGCAAGTTCATCATCGCCGACACGCCGGGACACACCCAGTACACGCGCAACATGGTGACGGGGGCCTCCACAGCCGACCTCGCGCTCGTGCTGGTCGATGCCCGCAAGGGGATGCTCGAGCAGAGCCGCCGCCACGCCGTGATCGCGTCGCTGCTGCGTGTGAGCCACCTAGCCGTGTGCATCAACAAGATGGACTTGGTCGACTGGAGCGAGGAGCGCTTCGACGAGATCAAGGCCGAGTTCACCGAGTTCGCCCGCAAGCTGGAGTTCACCGACCTGACGTTCATCCCCGTGAGCGCGCTGCTCGGCGACAACGTCATCCAGCACTCGCCGAACACGCCGTGGTACCAGGGCCCGACGTTGCTGTGGTACCTCGAGAACGTCTACACCGGTTCGGATCGCAACCTGATCGATCCGCGCTTCCCGGTGCAGTTCGTCATCCGACCCCACTCCAACGACTACCACGACTACCGCGGCTTCGCCGGCACCGTGGCCGGTGGCGCCTTCCGCCCCGGTGACGAGGTGATGGTCCTGCCGTCGGGCATCACGACCACGATCGCCGGGGTCGACGACCACCAAGGCGCGGTCGAGGAGGCCACGCCGAACCAGGCGGTGACCATCCGCCTGGCCGAGGAGATCGACATCAGCCGGGGCGACATGATCTGCCGGCCGATGAACATGCCGACGGTCAGCCAGGACGTCGATGCGATGGTCTGTTGGTTCAACGAGCGCCCGCTCCAGTCGCGCGGGTTCTACGCCATCAAGCACACGACCCGCACGGCCCGGGCGCTCGTCAAGGATCTGCACTACCGGCTCGACGTGAACACGCTCCACCGACACGACGCCGGCGGCAAGCTGGCCATGAACGAGATGGGCCGCGTGTCCTTGCGCACCACCGTGCCGCTCATGTTCGACGACTATCGCCGCAACCGCCACACCGGAAGCTTCATCCTGATCGACGAGGCGACCAACGAGACCGTCGGCGCGGGCATGATCCTGGGCGAGACCCAGTGAGTGGGCCGGTCAGCGACAACGTCGTCTGGCACGACACCGGCATCCCCCGCCAGGCGCGCTGGGACGCCGGCGGCCTGGCCGGCGCGACGGTGTGGCTGACCGGGCTCTCAGGGTCCGGGAAGTCGACGGTGGCCTCAGCGTTGGCCGCTCGCCTCACCGAGCGCGGGAACGCCCACTACCTGCTCGACGGGGACAACCTCCGGCATGGTTTGAACGGCGACCTGGGTTTCGACCCGGCCGGCCGCTCGGAGAACGTCCGGCGGGTGGCCGAGGTGGCGCGGCTGTTCGCCGACGCCGGGCTCCTGGCCGTCGTGCCGGTCATCAGTCCGTACCGGGCTGGTCGGGAGCACGCGCGCTCCATCCACGCTGCCGCGGGCCTCGTGTTCTTCGAGGTGTACATGGCAACGTCGCTCGACGAGTGTGAGCGACGCGATCCGAAGGGGTTGTACGCCAAGGCCCGTCGAGGAGAGCTGACCGGCATGACCGGTATCGACGATCCCTACGAGCCGCCGTCGCACCCGGACCTCGTCTTCGACCAGACCACCGACCCGGTCGTCGCCGCCGATCGGATCGTGCACGACATCCAGGAGCTTCTCGCCGTCGTCGTCTGACGACGGCCGATCAACCACAACCAAAGGAGAAACACGTGCGTCCTCGTCTTCGGGCGGTCGTCGGGGGCTCGTTCATCGCAGGATCGATCCTGATGCTCACTGGTACCGCCGGCGCGCAGACCGGTGAGGCCGACCTCATCGCTGCAGCACCGGTGGTGGCACCAGCGCCGCGGGCAGGCGGAACGTCGACCTACGCGATCGATGTGAGCAATGCAGGGCCGGATGCCACGACCAACGTGCGCATCCAGACCAACTTCAACCTCAGCGGCGACGACAGCCTGCTGACGCTCAGCGGAGCCTCGGTCACGGGAGGGACGTGCAACATTGCCGGGCCCCGCGCGGTCGTGTGCAACGTCGGGGCGCTCGGCATCGGCCAGACGGCGGCGGTGAGCATCACGTTCTCGCTCGCGCCCTCGGCTGCCGGCGCGATCACCGTCAACGGCACCATCACGTCGGACCTGCTCGACCCCGATCCCGACAACTTCTCGAGCACCGGCCCCTTGGCGATCGATCCCCCGCCGACGACCGTTCCGCCGCCGACGGCCGTACCGACGACGGTCCCGACAACCGTGGCGCCGACGACGACCGTTGTTCCGGAGCTCCCGCGCCCACCGGCTGCTCGGGTGCCAGCAGTGACCCCGGTGCCTCGTGCTACGACGCCAGCTGTGACGCGGCTTCCCTCCACCGGGCCGCCCTCCCGAGGTGTCGTGTGGGTCGGGGTTGCGGGTCTGGCCGGTGGTTTCGCGCTCCTCGCGCTCGGTCGTCAGCGCCGGGCCGGAGAGCGCTGACGGCGCGCCGGCTCCCACGGAGGGCCATCCACCGCGGTTCGTGAACAGTTCCGTAGCCTCCGCCCAGGCGGCCGGAGGGCTTGGGCTGGAGCACGCGCGGCGTGTCCTCGTCGGCGCGCTTGCTCCCGCTTTGGTCCCTCGGCCGGTCATGTTGGTTCGACGACATGAGAAGGAGGGTCCGGGAGCATGGCGGTCGGTGGCAGGACAGCTCGCCGCTGGCATCGATTGGCGCGGTCGCGCGTCCTCCTCCCCCTCGTCGTCGGCTGCCTCGCCGCGTCGTTCGGCATAGCGACTCCCATCGCTGCCTCTGCGGTGGCGTCAGCGGCCATCAAACCTCCGCGCCCGGCCGCGACAGGTTCGCGGACGCTCGTGCGGATCTGCGTCGACGCCACCGGTGCCGCGCTCGTGCTCGACCAGCCCGGAGCTCCGTGCCCTACCGGGACGCGGCCCATCGATGTGCCGTGTGACGTAGCCCGCGGCCCCATGGGGCCCACGGGGCCTGATGGGCCGACGCCAGAGTGGGATCCCGGTTGGGTCGTCGTGCCCTGCTTCGACCCACCGGCTCCGGGTCCCCCGGGTCCTGAGGGGCCGCCGGGGCCACCTGGATCGCCAGGCATCGGCGGACCGGGGCCCGCAGGTCCTCCTGGGAGCTCCGGAGCACCCGGAGCACCCGGCTCGCCCGGTCCTTCCGGGTCGGCGGGCCCGTCTGGGTCGCCCGGTGCTGCTGGCGCGAGTGGCCCAGCGGGCGCGTCGGGCGCTGCGGGCCCGAGTGGATCGTCCGGGCCCGCTGGAGCGTCTGGACCAGTAGGCCCATCGGGGTCAGCAGGGCCGACTGGCGCAACGGGTCCCACTGGTGCCACGGGCTTGTCTGGGCCGACCGGCACCTCCGGTGAGAGCGGTCCATCGGGTGCGACTGGGCCATCAGGAGCCACAGGCCCGGTGGGTGCGACGGGCCCGGTTGGTCCGTCTGGTCCGCAGGGTCCTTCTGGTCCGACCGGTCCCAGCGGCGCGACCGGTGTTTCGGGTTCGACAGGCGAGACCGGGCCGAGCGGCGCGACCGGTGTTTCCGGTGAGACAGGTCCCACGGGGGTGACCGGCGTCTCTGGTGTCACTGGCCTGACCGGTGTCACTGGCCCGACCGGT
>CAZTVJ010000536.1:0-3935 GCA_964616935.1 uncultured Acidimicrobiales bacterium
TTGCGGCGCTCGGCATCGAGGGCAAGGCACTCGTGGTCATCGACCGAGACGACGACAACACGGCGCTCAGCTTCCGCAACCTCGGCGACGTCCACGTCATCGAGGCCGCCGAGCTGAACGCCTACGACGTGCTGTGCAGCGACTGGATCGTGTTCACGAAGGCCACCCTGCCCGGCACCGACGACACCTCCGACGCCAAGCCTGTCGCCAAGGCCGGCAAGAGGGCGACCGCCGATGAGGCCGATGACACGACGGAGGCGACGGCATGAAGGACCCCCGCGACATCATCATGAAGCCGGTCGTCAGCGAGAAGAGCTACTCGCTCATCGAGGACAACGTCTACACGTTCCTGGTCCACCCCGACGCCAGCAAGCCCGAGATCCACGACGCCATCGAGAGCATCTTCGGCAAGAAGGTCGTCAAGGTGAACACCGCCAACCGCAAGGGCAAGGTCCAGCGCACCCGCCGGTCGAACCGGAAGGGCAAGCGGGCCGCCACCAAGCGGGCCTACGTCACGCTCGCCGCCGGCGAGCGCATCGAGCTGTTCGAGAGCTGAGTCGAGGCGAGACGAACGATGCCCCTTCGCAAGCGCAAGCCCACCAGTGCCGGCCGGCGGTTCCAGACCGTGTCCGACTTCTCGGAGGTCACCAAGGACCGTCCGGAGAAGTCGCTGCTCGCCCCGAACCCGAAGTCCGGTGGCCGCAACTCCTACGGACGCAAGACCTCCCGTCATCGCGGTGGAGGCCACAAGCGCCAGTACCGCATGATCGACTTCAAGCGCACCAAGGACGGTGTGGTGGCCAAGGTCGCCGCTGTCGAGTACGACCCGAACCGGTCGTGCCGCATCGCCCTGCTGCACTACGAGGACGGCGAGAAGCGCTACATCCTGGCGCCGAAGGACGTGCACGTCGGAGACCGCCTGCAGAGCGGCCAGGGCTCGGAGATCCGGCCCGGCAACGCGCTCCCGCTGCGCTTCATCCCCGTCGGCACCACCGTCCACAACGTGGAGCTGAAGCCGGGCCAGGGCGGCAAGATGGCCCGCTCGGCCGGTTCCAGCGTGCAGCTCGTCGCCAAGGAAGGGCTGTACGCCACCCTGCGCCTGCCCAGCACCGAGATGCGGCGCGTGCCCATCGACTGCCGGGGCACCGTGGGTGAGGTCGGCTTCTCCGAGCACGAGCTCATCAAGATCGGCAAGGCCGGTCGCAACCGGTGGAAGGGCGTCAAGCCCCAGACCCGTGGCGTGGCCATGAACCCCGTCGACCACCCCCTCGGTGGCGGCGAGGGCAAGACGTCGGGTGGCCGCCACCCGGTGTCGCCGTGGGGCAAGCCCGAGGGCCGCACCCGAGACAAGACGAAGCCGTCCCAGAAGCTCATCGTTCGCCGTCGCCGTACCGGCCGGGGACGGAGGTAGGTAGACCATGGCACGCAGCCTGAAGAAGGGCCCGTTCGTCGACGACCACCTGTTGAAGAAGGTGGACGCGCTGAACGCCACCGGCGACAAGAAGGTCGTGAAGACCTGGTCGCGCCGCTCCACGATCATCCCCGAGATGGTCGGCCACACCATCGCCGTGCACGACGGGCGCAAGCACGTTCCCGTCTACATCACCGAGTCCATGGTCGGCCACAAGCTCGGCGAGTTCTCGCCCACCCGCACCTTCCGGTACCACGCCGGCCAGGAGAAGAACACCAAGGGCCGGCGATGACAGGCCCCAAGACCAACGAGGGCGCCACCAAGGTCGGCGAGAACACGGGCACCCGGGCCGTCGTCCGCTACTCGCGCGTTTCCGCCTCCAAGGCGCGTGAGGTGCTCGACCTGATCCGCGGGCTGGACGTGCGGTCGGCCGACGAGGTGCTGCGCTTCGCCGAGCGCGGTGTCGCCATCGTCATCCGCAAGTGCTTGGCGTCGGCCGTGGCCAACGCCCAGAACAACGACGGCCAGGACCCCGACGAGCTGTTCGTGTCGGCCTGCTTCGCCGACGAGGGCCCCACGCTGAAGCGCTTCCGCCCCCGCGCCCGCGGCCGGGCCACCCGCATCCGCAAGCGCACCTGCCACATCACGGTGATCGTCAGCCGCATGTCCGAGCGAGAGCTCGAGCAGCGCCGCCGCCAGGAGGAGGCTCGCCCGCAGGCCGGTCGCCGTGGGACACGGGGCGCCGCGGCAGCCGCTGCCTCCCGCCGCGAGCGTGTGGCCCGCAGCCGCCAGGCCGCAGCCGCCGGCAAGGGCGAGGACGTGGTGGACGATGCCACCGACGACGAGACGCTGGTCGACGACGCGGTCGAGACCGACGAGTCGGTCGAGGACGCCGTCGAGCTCGACGAGACCACCGAGGTCGAGGCCGAGACCGACGAGGTCGAAGCAGACGAGGACGTGGTGGACGAGGTCATCGACGAGACCGACGCAGCCGACGACGAGCCAGGCGACGACGAGGCCGAGAGCGCCACGGCCGCCAAGGCGAAAGACGAGGACGCCTGATGGGCCAGAAGGTCAACCCCTACGGCTTCCGGCTCGGCATCACGACCGACTGGAAGAGCCGGTGGTTCGCGGACAAGGAGTACACCACCTACCTCACCGAGGACTGGCGGATCCGCGCCTACATCATGAAGCTGCTGCCCCAGGCGGCCATCAGCCGGATCGAGATCGAGCGCACCCGTGATCGGGTGCGGGTCGACGTGCACACGGCCCGCCCCGGCATCGTCATCGGTCGCCGTGGCGCCCAGGCCGACGAGCTGCGCGCCGGGCTCACCAAGATCACCGGCAACCCCAAGGTGCAGCTGAACATCCAGGAGATCAAGCAGCCCGAGCTCGACGCGGCGCTCATCGCGCAGGGCGTGGCCGACCAGCTCACCAACCGGGTCGCGTTCCGCCGGGCCATGAAGCGAGCGGTGCAGAACGCGCAGAAGGCCGGCGCGCTAGGCATCCGCGTGCAGACGTCGGGCCGCCTCGGCGGCGCCGAGATGAGCCGCACCGAGTGGTACCGCGAGGGTCGGGTCCCGTTGCACACGCTACGGGCAGACATCGACTACGGCTTCCGCGAGGCCAAGACCACCTACGGCCGCATCGGTGTGAAGGTCTGGATCTACAAGGGCGACATCCTCCCCTACAAGGCTGCCCTCGAGGACAAGATCGCCCGCGAGGCCGCCATGGCCGTCGGCGAGACGTCGGGCCAGGGCCAGCCCCGCAAGGTCGTGTCGTCGGCTGGCCGGCGCAAGGCCGAAGAGGAAGCCGCCGCTGCCGAGGTGGCGCCGTTGGTCAAGGAAGCCGATCCGGACATCGAGAAGCTGCTGGAGGAGGAGGAGGAGATCGAGCGTCGCACCCGCGAGAGCCACGAGACCCCCCACTTCCGGCCCGGGGAGGATTGACCATGTTGATGCCCCGCAAGGTGAAGCACCGCAAGCAGCACCGCGGTCGCATGGGTGGTGTGGCCAAGGGTGGCACCAACCTGTCCTTCGGCGAGTACGGCATCCAGGCGCTCGAGCCGGGCTGGATCACCGCCCGCCAGAACGAGGCCGCCCGTATCGCCACGACCCGCCACATCAAGCGTGGTGGCAAGGTCTGGATCAGCATCTTCCCCGACAAGCCCGTCACCGAGAAGCCGGCCGAGACCCGCATGGGTTCGGGCAAGGGCAACCCCGAGCACTGGGTCGCCGTCGTGAAGCCGGGTCGGATCATGTTCGAGCTGTCGTACCCCGACGCCCACATCGCCTACGAGGCCATGAACCGGGCCATCCAGAAGCTGCCCATCAAGGCGAAGATCATCAGCCGAGAGGAGGCGATCTGACATGGCGAAGCACAGCATCGAGCTCGACGGGCTCGACATCCCGGCGCTGCTCGACAAGCTGACCGAGGCCAAGGCCGAGGCGTTCAACCTTCGCTTCCAGCACGCCACCGGTCAGCTCGACAACCACTCGCGCCTCACCCATGTACGGCGCGACAT
>CAZTVJ010000537.1:0-5155 GCA_964616935.1 uncultured Acidimicrobiales bacterium
CGTCCTGAGCGGCGCCGCGTCAGGACGCTGTCGTCTGCTTCACCAGATCGAGGGCGACATCGACGATCATGTCCTCCTGCCCGCCCACCATCCGGCGCTCACCGAGCTCCATCAGGATCGTGCGGGTGTCCAGGCCATAGCGGTCGGCCGCCTGCTCCGCATGGCGCAGGAAGCTGCTGTACACGCCGGCATAGCCGAGGCTCAGCGTCTCTCGATCGACCCGCACCGGGCGGTCCTGCAGCGGCCGAACGAGGTCTTCGGCCGCGTCCATCAGCGCGAACACATCGCAACCGTGGCCCCACCCCTCGATGTTGGCCACCGCGATGAACGCCTCCAGCGGGCAGTTGCCCGCCCCGGCCCCCATGCCGGCCAACGAGGCGTCGACGCGGTAGCAGCCCTCCTCGACGGCGACGACCGAGTTGGCCACGCCGAAGGTGAGGTTGTGGTGGGCGTGGATGCCGATCTGGGTCTCGGGGCGCAGCGCGGCCCGGTAGGCCCGCATCCGGTCGCGCACGTCGTTCATGGTCAGGCGCCCGCCGGAATCGGTGATGTACACGCAGTGCGCGCCCGCCGCCTCCATCCGCTGGGCCTGCACGGCCAGCGCCTCCGGGGGGCTCATGTGCGACATCATCAGGAACCCGGCCACGTCCATGCCCAGCTCGCGTGCAGTGGCGATGTGCTGGTCGGCGACATCGGCCTCGGTGCAGTGCGTCGCGACGCGCACCGAACGGACGCCCAGGTCGTAGGCGTGGCGCAGGTCGTGGATGGTGCCGATGCCGGGCACCAGCAAGCAGGCCAGGATCGCCCGCTCCAGGACCGACGCAGCTTCCTCGATCCACTCCCAGTCGGTGTGGGCGCCGAAGCCGTAGTTGAACGACGAACCGGACAGGCCGTCGCCGTGGCTGACCTCGATCGAGTCGACCCCCGCCTCGTCGAGCGCAACGCAGATGGCTCGCACGTCGCTGATCGAGTACTTGTGGCGGATGGCGTGCATGCCGTCGCGCAGGGTGACGTCCTGGATGTAGAGGCGCTCAGGCACCTTGCTGCCACTCATGCCAGCACCCCCTGCCGAGCGATCTCCTCGGCTGTCTTGATGGCCGCCGACGTCATGATGTCGAGGTTGCCCGCATAGGGCGGCAGGTAGTGACCGGCACCTTCCACCTCGAGGAACACCGACACCTTCCAACCGGTGAACTTGCGGTCCATCTCGGGGATGCGAATCGGGTGACCGTCGTCGATGCGGTCGAACTGCACCTCTTGCTTCAGGCGGTAACCGGGCACGTAGGTGCGCACGCGGTCGACCATCTCGTGCACCGAGGCGGTGATGTCGTCGGGTTCGGCCTGCTGCACCAGGCAGAACACCGTGTTGCGCATGATCAGGGGTGGCTCGGCGGGGTTGAGGATGATGATCGCCTTGCCGCGTGCGGCGCCGCCCACGACCTCCACCGCCTTGGCCGTGGTCTCGGTGAACTCGTCGATGTTGGCCCGCGTGCCGGGCCCGGCCGATCGCGAGGCCACCGAGGAGACGATCTCGCCGTACTCCACCGGTGCGACACGGCTGACCGCCGCGACCATGGGCACGGTCGCCTGGCCGCCGCACGTGACCATGTTCAAGTTGGGCGCATCGAGGTGCTCGCCAAGGTTCACCGGAGGGATCACGTACGGGCCGATCGCCGCGGGTGTGAGGTCGAGGATCCGCTTGCCGTGGGCGCGCAGGACCTCGTCGTGGTGGCGGTGCGCCCCCGCCGACGTCGCGTCGAAGACGAGCTGGACGTCGGCGAACTCGTCGAGGCCGACCAGCCCGTCGATGCCGTCGCTCGTCGTGGCGATGCCCATCCGCCGGGCTCGGGCCAGGCCATCGGACTGCGGGTCGACGCCGCACATCGCGATCACCTCGACCACGTCACCAGCCCGCCGGGACTTGAGGAACAGGTCGGTGCCGATGTTGCCGGACCCGATGACCGCCGTCTTGATCGTCGCCATCGTCAGCTCCCGGATCGGCTCGTGGTTGGGGACGCCTGCGTGACCGAGCTGAACACGCTGCCGAGGTCGCCGAAGTGGGCGACCACCTCGTCGCCCGGCGACAACGGCCGCATCGGCCCGAGCGCCCCGGTCATGACCACATCGCCGGCGCGCAACGGGATGCCCCGTTCGCACAGCGTGTCAGCCAGCCAGCGCGCCGCGTGGAGCGGATGACCGAGGCAGTTGGAGCCCAGACCGGTGGACACCTCGACGCCGTTGATCAGCATCGACATCGGCACGAGGCGCACGTCGACCTTGCGCAGTGGTACCGGCCGGCCACCGAGCACGTAGAGACCCGCGCTGGCGTTGTCGGCCACGGTGTCGACGAACCGGATGTCCCAGTCGGCGATGCGGGAGTCCACGATCTCGATCGCCGGCAGGGCGAAGGCGGTGGCCCGCAGGATCTCGGCGAAGCCGTGCGGGGCGTTGTCGAGGTCGTGCTCCAGCACCAAGGCCACCTCCGCCTCGGCCCTCGGTTGCAGGAGGCGATCGGCGGGCAGCGGCACGCCGTCGCCGAACTCCATGTCGGCGTACAGGGTGCCGAAGTCCGGCTGGTCGACGCCGAGCTGCGCCTGCACCACGAGCGAGGTGAGGCCGATCTTGCGGCCGGTCACACGGCGACCGGCCGCCCGATCCACATCGGCGTTGATCTGCTGGATGGCATAGCCGGCGTCGACGTCGTCCTCGCTGCCGACGATGCCTCGCACCGGCGGACAGGGCACGCCGGTCTCGGCCGCCGTGCGCAGCGCCCGAGCCGCCTGCTCGATCAGTGCCCGATCGATCACGGTCCCTCGTCGTCGCCGGTCACCGCGCCATCGCGCCCTTCGGTCCTCGGTGCCCCGGCCCGTTCGCGGGCCAGGCGGAGCTGCTTGTCGGCCAGCAGCTCGCCGCCCACCATGAAGTCGGTGGCGGGGAACTCGGTGATCCACACCCGCACCGAGTCCCGCGGCGCGCCGACGTGGTCGACCATCGCCTGGGTGATGGCCTCCAGCAGGGCGAGCTTCTGCTCGGCCGTCCGGCCGGCAGCCATGTGCACGTTCACGAGTGGCACGGTCAGTCCCCTCGAACCGTGACCGGTGAGAAGCGGCTGTAGACAGCAGTGGCCTGCGTGCCGTGCACGAGCGGCTTGGCGTCAGTGGCCGCGCCGGCCAGCACGACCCACCCCGCCTCGACGACGCGGCCGTAGCGATGGAGGTGGCGTACGAGCATGGCGACACACTCGGCGGGGTCGCCGAGCAGGGCCGCACCGCTGGCCGTGGCCGCCACGTCGCCGTCGATCTCGAAGGCCACGTGCACCGATGCCGCGTCGCGATCACGGTCCCCAGTCGCGGGCTGCATGCCCCCGGAGCCGATGCGAACCCGCGCCGCCGACGTGTTGTCGGCGATGACGTCGGGCAGCGTGAACGAGAACGCCTCGTACCGGGAGTCGATCACCTCGATGCCGCCACAGATCTCGTCCGTGGCGTCGAGCACATCCGCGGCCGTCACGTCGGCACCGCCGATGTCCTGCCCGATGCGGAACACGAACTCGGGCTCTGCTCGCGGGTGGATGAGCTCGCCCAGCGGCACCTGGTCGTCGGGCAGCATCGACGCGTCCAGCACCCAGCCGTAGCACGGCTCATCGACGCCCATCTGCTGCTGCTTGGCGACCGAGGTGAGGCCCAGCTTGGCGCCCACGATGCGCTCGCCCCGAGCGAGGCGCAGGTCGAGCAGCGCGCTCTGGATGGCGTACGCGTCGTCGACCTCGAGATGGTCGACCTGCTTGGCGATGCCGACCACCTCCCGGCGCTCGTCGGCCGCCGCCAGCAGGTACTCGGCCCAGTGCTGGTGGTCGATCACGAGGCGGGTCTGCCGTGGACGGTGTCGATCGAATCACGGTACATGCGCGGCGACGCCATCACGCCGGCATCGCGCATCCCGGACGCCGTCGGTCGCTCAGCGGGGCCGGACGGCCAACACCTGCTGGGGGTCGAAGTACTCGCACCACCACACGATCCGCCCGCCGCGGATCCGCAAGATCCAGCAGTAGGTGTTCGCATAGGGCGTGCCGTTGCCCATCTCCCCGACCGAGCGGCACGTCGCCACCCAGCGCTCCGCGTCCTCGGTGGCCAGGATCTCGAGGTCGACGAAGCTCAGTGCAGGCATGCGGCGCCGGGCGTCGGCGAAGCGGCGTTCGACCGCCTCGCGGCCCTCGAAGCGCGTGGGTTCGCCCGTGGGTGAGAACGGTGTGTCGACCTCGATCTCGTCGCTGAGCAGCGCCAGCCAGCCGTCAATGTCGTTGCCGTCACCGAGACGGTGGAAGAACGCCTCCACGATCGCGCGGGGCGGGAGGATCTGCTCGGCCGGGCCAGCGCTCATGGACGGCGACGCTACAAGCGCCGACCGGCGCTCGCAGAGCCGCCGAGCTTGTCCGCGACGACGGGACTCCGTGCACTACTCCACGCGCATGCCGGAGGTGGCACGGCTGATGACCAGCCGCTGGATCTCGGACGCAGTTGCCTTACTGATTCGGCGATGGACGAAGTCAACGGCGAGCCAGCGGTCGCCAAGCACGACCAGATCACATGCCTTCCCGGGTCCCCACCGGTTCCTGATCGCAGTTTCGTCTGGCAGCAATGGGAACCTTTCGACATGCTCATGCGCGAGCTCGCGCCCAAGCCTCTCGACCGCCTTCCCGAAGAGGCGCGACCAGCGCAGAGTGTCGCGCCCGCTTCGAGCAGAAGACGCTCGACCAGGTTGTAGTACCCGGTCGGCGTCCCCTTGATCGCGAGGAACCACGGCCGCACAACAATGCTTCGCCCATCGCCAAGCGAGGTCATCGGGCGGTCGAAGAAGGCCTGGAACGACCAGCACCGACGGTCGGTGACGTCGCCTTGCGCTGCGGAGCGAGCATCCTCGATCGAGTTCGTCCAAACTCGAGTCCAGTCGTCGATCACCGATCGGGGCACCACGTCTCCCTCGAGGTACTTCGGAAACGCGTGCTCATTAGGCGAGTTGCTTACGACTACACCCATCGCTGCGGTGAGGGCGAGGAAGCGCTCGACCGCCACGCCTGTTGCCCGCTCCACAAGAGCGGCATGTTCAACCCAGTCAGTGTCGCCGGTGAGCTGCGGAAGGATGTCGAGTACGAGTC
>CAZTVJ010000538.1:0-5391 GCA_964616935.1 uncultured Acidimicrobiales bacterium
CCAGCAGCGAGCGTTGCGTCGTCAGAGATCGGCGTGGGCAGCTTCGGCTCCTTCGGCCATCGCATGGTGCCCCTCCGTACCGACGACTGCTGTCACCTGCGGGGGACCGTACCGGGTTCGACAGGCGCCGGCTCGGGATCGTGCAACACACGTCACCCCATATGAGAGGCGTCCTGGCTCAGATGATCTTGAGGGCGGGGTTGTAGACGCGCTTGGGCGCCAGCTCGACGGCGACACGCTCGGCCAGGCCGCGGAACATCGCCGCCACCTCGCTCTCGGGCGCCACGGCGGCGATCGGACGGCCGTCGTCGCCGCCTTCACGCAGCGCGGCCAGCAATGGGATCTGCCCGAGCAGCGGCACCCCCAGCTCGTCGGCGAGCTCTTGGCCGCCACCGGACCCGAAGATGGGGTAGCGCTTCCCGTCGTCGCCGGTGAACCACGACATGTTCTCGATGACACCCTTGACGTCGAGGTGCACCCGCTCGGCCATGGCCGCCGACAGCCGGGCCACCTTCTGGGCGGCCGGTTGAGGGGTGGTCACCACGTACACCTCGCCACGAGGCAGGAACTGAGACAGCGACAGCGCGATGTCACCCGTCCCGGGCGGCATGTCGACGAGCAGGAAGTCGGGCTCGTCCCAGTAGACGTCGGTGAGGAACTGCTCGAGCGCCTTGTGGAGCATCGGCCCTCGCCAGATGACAGCCTGGCCCTCCGGCACGAAGTAGCCGATGGAGATGCACCGCACGCCCCACTGCTCGGGCGGCAACAGCATGTTGTCGAGCGCCACCGGATCGCGGTCGGTGCCGAGCATGCGGGGGATGGAGTAGCCGTAGACGTCGGCGTCGATGACGCCGACCGAGTGACCGCGCTGCGCGAGCGCCACGGCGAGGTTGGTGGTGACCGTGCTCTTGCCCACACCGCCCTTGCCGGACGCGATGAGCAGGGGGCGGGTCTTCGAGCCCGGGTCGGCGAACGGGATGGCGCGGCCCTCGGCGTGGCCATGGGCCTGTGTCGCGCCCGCCGACGCGGCGGGGTTGCCGTGGAGGCGCAGGCGGAGGTCCTCACGCTCCTGGTCGGTCATCACGGTGAAGTCGAGCCCGACGCCGCTCACGCCGGCCAACGCCTGCACGGCACCGGTGACCCGGTTGGTGATCTCGGCTCGGAGCGGGCAGCCGGCCACCGTGAGGGCGACGAGCACACCCACGTGGCCGTCGGCGCCGATGTCGACGTTGCGCACCATGCCGAGGTCGACGATCGAGCGACGCAGCTCGGGGTCCTCCACGGGCTGGAGGGCTTCGAGGACCTGATCGGTGGTGACGGGCATGCAGGGACCTTTCTATTTCCACTACTCGCGTAGGTAGAATACCGCCGTGGCCTCGCAAGCCCCCACGTCGGGCGAGCTGACGCCCGGCGCCTTCTCGGCGGCCGTGTCGGCCATCACGTCCGCCTTTGGCGACCCGACGCGGCGGCAGATCTACCTCTTTGCCCACGAGCACGAACGGGGTGTCACCGCCACGCAGGTCGCCGAGCACTTCGGCCTCCACCCCAACGTCGCCCGCCACCACCTCGACAAGCTGGCGGCGGGGGGCTACCTCGACGTCGCCGTCGAGCGTCCTGACGGCGGCGGGGCCGGTCGACCGTCGAAGCACTACAAGCGCCACGACGAGAAGGTCACGCTCGAGGTCGGCGTCAAGACGGACGACCTCGTGCTCACGCTGCTCGGGCGCACGCTCGCGCTGCTACCGCCGGCGCAGGCCGAGCAGATGGCCGAGCAGGTGGGCGAGGAGTACGGCCGGACGATGGCGGCGGCCATGGCCGGCTCCGACGTCGTCGCCACCGGGCAGCGCTCGTTCCGCACCGCGCTGCACGCCGTGGCCGACGCCCTGACGGCTCACGGCTTCGCCGCCCACACCGAGCGTCGGGGCAACCAGCTTCGCATCGTGAACAACCACTGCCCCTTCGGGGCCGCCGCCATCGAACATCCCGTGATCTGCGCGGTCGACCGCGGCATGGTCCGGGGCATGCTCGGTGCGCTGTACGGCGACACCGACCCCGAGCTGGCGGCATCGCTCCCCCGGGGGGACCGTGTCTGCGTCACGGCGTTCGACCCCGCCTCCTGACCGAAGGTCAGCCCGCTGCCCGGCCGCGGACGCGGCCCTCCAGATCGGCGAGGGTGCGGGCGAACCGGCTGTCGGGCGCCGCCTCGGCCACGGCTACGGCATCGGCGACCACGTCGACGTCGCGCAGCGCCGGCAGATCGGCGACCCTCAGGCCCTCGTCCTGCAGCCGCGCCCGTTGCGCCGCACCCGTCGCTGGCGTGCTGATCGGGATGCCGGCGAACACGCCGGCTGGTGCCGTGGCGGCGAAGCCGATGGCCCACCAACCGCCGTCGAGGGCCGGGCCGAGGACGGCATCGACCCCATCGGCGCCGAGCCGACCGAGGCAGGCGTCGAGCAGGGCCGACGTCACCTGGGGTGTGTCCGAGCCGATTTGCAACCCCGGTCCGGCGGCGTGAGCCCAGGCGCCCGCGAGGCGGTCGTTCAGGTCGCCTGCCGCCTGCGCCACGACGTCGAAGCCGCGCGGTAGCCACGGTCCGGGTTCGCCCTCCAAGGCCAGGATGCGCCGCGTGGCCCGGCAACCCGCCACCGCCGTCAGCGTGTCGACGAGCGCCGCCTCGGCCAGCTGCGCCGCTTCCTCCGGCGTGAACGGCGGCGTGAGGCGAGTCTTCACCCGGCCGGCGACCGGTGCCTTCGCCAGGACGAGCAGGTGCAGCGACATCGGGCGAGGACGCTACGGCACCGCGCGAGCACGGCTCGACCTGAGGCATCCTTGGACGATGGCGCGGCACTACCTGGACCATGCGTCCACCTCACCGGTACGGCCGGCCGCGGTCGAGGCCATGACGGCCTGGCTCCGCGAACCGCTTGCGGCCGACCCCGCCCGCATCCACACCGAGGGCCACGCCACCCGCGTCACCATCGAGGATGCCCGCGATCGCGTCGCATCGCTGCTGGGCGCTCGGCCCCGAGAGGTCGTGTTCACCAGCGGGGCCACCGAAGCCATCGCCTACGCCGTGTATGGAGCCGCCGAGCTGGGCCAGCACCTCGTCGTGCCCGCCATCGAGCACTCGGCCGTGCGGCTGACGTCGGCTCGCCACGACGTCACCGTGATCGGGTGCGATCGTCTCGGACGAGTCGACGCCACCGCCGTCCTCGACGCCATCGGGCCTGCCACGTCGCTCGTCCACCTCCAGTGGGGAAACCACGAGGTCGGCACGCTCCAACCCGTTCGCGAGGTGGTGGCGGCCTGTCGCGAGCGGGGTGTCCTCGTGCACGTCGATGCCGCCCAGGCGGCCGGTCGAGTGCCGATCGCCTTCGACGACCTCGGGGCGGACCTGATGAGCGTCAGCGCCCACAAGATGGGGGGGCCGCCCGGCATCGGCGCGCTGCTCGTGCGTCGTGGCGTTCGGCTGCGTTCGCTGCTGCTCGGCGGCGACCAGGAGCGGGCCCGGCGGGCCGGCTTCGAGAACGGGCCGGCCATCGTCGGCTGGGGCGCCGCGGCCTCGGAGATCGCGGCGACCCTGGCCGAGGAGGCCGCGACAAGCCGGCGGCTGACCGACCGCGTGCTGGAGGCGGTGCGGGGGCTCGACGGCGTGACGACCTACGGCGACGCGATCGAGCGGTTGCCCCACCTTGTCTGCCTCGGGATCGAAGGCGTCGAGCCGCAGGCAGTCCTGCTCGGGTTGGACCAGGCCGGCATCGCGGCCCACTCGGGTAGCGCCTGCGCGTCGGAGGACCTCGAACCTTCCCCGGTGCTGGAGGCGATGGGCGTCGACGCACACCACTCGTTGCGGATCAGCACCGGTTGGAGCACCACCGACGCTGACGTGGACGCGCTCCTCGACGCGCTCCCTCGAGTGATCGCCGACCTGCGCGCCCTGGCCGGCTGAGCAGATCGGAGAACCCGGTCGCTCACGAGCGGGTGAGATCGTCCGGGCCGACAAGTGACAGGTCGGGCGGGATCCAACGGAGGTACGGATCCGCTGAGAACGCATCCGTCCAGGTCTCGATCACGGCCGGGAAGTCAGCGCGCAGCGCACGCCGGAGCATCGCCGTCAGTCTCGCGCTGCGATCGGGTTGGCCGTTGCCGGGCAGTCGTCAACCACTTTTGCCTGTTCTTGATCTCTTTTCGTCGTTCTCCTTCTCTTTGTTGCCCTTTCCATCGCGAGCGGCTACGATCGAACAGGTGTTCGATCTCCCTTCACTCAATGGCGAGGGCGACGTGACCGGCTGGTCCGTCGACGAGCTCGCCGAAGGCATCCGACGTGTCGCGCGCATGCGGGCCACGCTCGACGCCTGGGAATCCCGGCTGCTGGCGGCATTCAACGCTGCCCACGGAGCCCGGGCGAAAGGATCGACGGGGACGGCAGCATGGTTGCGGACGGAGACCGGCGTGTCACACCGCGACGCGACCCGCCGGGTCGACACCGCCAAGGGCCTCGCCCAGCTTCCCCACGCCGTGGACGCGCTGACCGATGGGCGGATCACCGCTGAGCACGCCGACGCATTGGCTCGCACCGCCCGCACGTGCCCCGACGTCACCGACCACGTCGACGAGCTCGTCGCCCTCGCCGCGCAGACCCCGGCCGACAGCTTCACGCGCGAGCTGCGCACCTGGACGATGCAGCACCAAGCGGACGGTGGCGCCGCCGAGTTCGAACGCCAGCACGCTCGCCGCCGGGTCACCACCTTCACCACCGACGACGCGATGGTCGCCATTCACGGCCGCCTCGACCCGGTCGCCGGCGCCACCGTCATGACCACCATCGATCTCGTTGCCGAAGAGCTGTGGCGTGCCGACCACCCCGACGACCCCAACGGCGCCCGCAGCATCGATCTCGCCGCTCGCCGCGCCGATGCCCTCGTCGAGATCTGTGGGCGCGCCACCTGTGCCACCGGTACCCCTGGCACCGCACGCGGTGCTGCGGTCGTCCTGGTCCTCATCGACCACCAGACTCTCCTCGGCCAGCTAGCCGCCGACCCCCGCAGCCAGCTTGCCGACGGCACGCCCATCTCGCCAGCCACGGCGCGCCGCCTCGCCTGCGCCGCCGGCATCCTCCCCGTCGTGCTCGGCGGGCCCAGCCTGCCCCTCGATGTCGGGCGCACCCATCGCCTCGTCACCGCTGCCCAACGCAAGGCTCTACTCGTACGGGACGGCGGCTGCGTGTTCCCTGGCTGCGACCGCCCCTTCCACTGGTGCGACATCCACCACCTCACTCCGTGGGAGCACGGCGGCCTCACCAACCTCGACAGCCTTGCCCCCACCTGCGACAGCCACCACCACGTGCTCCACGAGGGCGGCTGGACCCTCACCCGCGACTGCGACGGCGGC
>CAZTVJ010000539.1:0-12518 GCA_964616935.1 uncultured Acidimicrobiales bacterium
AACACCGTGAACGGCCCCGGGCCCTTCAGGGTGTCGACCAACCCGGCGGCCGTGAGGGCCTGGGCCAGCGTGTTGAAGCTGCCGGCGGCAACCGCCGTGTCGACGATGTCCTTCAGCGCGGCCGTTGTGGTCGGCGTCTGAGCCGGGAGCGGGGCAGCCTCGACGGCGGGCGCCTGGCCCGGTGTCGCCGAGATCTGCTGCTCATTGCTCGTGCCGCAAGCGGCCAGGAAGAGGCCTCCGATCGCGGCGGCAGCCACGACGAGGGTGAATCGGTTGCGCATGCGTTTCTCCTGTGGGGATCCTTGCCCGGGTGTTGTGGTGTTCGGGCCACTGCCCGCAAGGGCAGGTGCCACGTCTACGGAGCGGTCAACCGTCGGGACGGGAATGAACCGAGGTCGGCCACGGTGCGGCGAATCGGCACCGAAGGCTGATCCGCCGCACCGAAGCTCCGAAGCGGACTGCGTCAGAGCGTGACGGTCGGTGGGATGAGCACGGAGTCGATGACGTGGATGACGCCGTTGCGCGTCTGGATGTCGGTCGTGGTGACGGTGGCGTCGCCCACCATCACGGTGCTGCCGTCCACGGTGATCGTGAGCGGCGAGCCCTCGACGGTCTTGACGTCACCGGGCTTCACGTCCTTGGCCTCCACCTTGCCGGCGAGCACGTGGTAGGTGAGCACCTTGGTGAGGGCGTCCTTGTCGGCGAGGAGCTTGGCGAGCGTCTCCTTCGGCACCTTGGCGAAGGCCTCGTCGGTCGGGGCGAACACGGTGAACGGGCCGGGGCCCTTCAGGGTGTCGACAAGGCCGGCGGCGGTCAGCGCGGTGGCCAAGGTGTTGAAGTTGCCGGCGGCCACGGCCGTGTCGACGATGTCTTTCGCGCCGTCAGCGGCGGCAGTGGCCGCGGGTGCCGCCGTCGTGGCCGGAGCGGCATTGCTCGTGTCGCTGCCACAGGCAGCGAGCAGCAGCCCGGCAAAGGCCGCTGTTGCGGCCAGTGTGAGCACAGCGTGCTTGCGCATGGGTGATGACTCCTTGGGGATCCGAGCCCGGTGGTTCACGGTGCCGGGCCGCCGTCCCTGTGGTGGGACGGATGACTGCTCTACGGAGCCGACCCCGCCTTAGGACTAAATCTCACAGGAATCCAGCGCCGCCCGCACCTCGGCGACGTAGTCGGCCACGGCCTCCACGCCACCATCCATGAGCCGGCGCACCACCGAGGCGCCCTGGATCACACCGTCGGCCACCCGTACCGCCTCCGCGGCTTGGGCCGCGTTCGAGACGCCGACGCCGACGAGCACGGGGACGTCGGTGACAGCCTTGAGTCGGCGGGCCATCTCGATGGCGCTGGCGGACAAGGCCTCCCGCTCCCCGGTCACCCCCAGCATGCCGACCGCGTAGACGAATCCCCGGCTCCGGGCACAGATGGCCGGCAGGCGGTCATCCGGCGTCGTCGGAGCGGCGAGCATGACGGTCTCGATGCCGGCGTGGTCGGCCGCCTCCGTCCAGGGACCAGCCTCCACCAGCGGGAGATCGGGCAGGATCGCGGCGGACACACCACTGGTCCGCAACGACGCCGCGAACCGCTCGTGGCCGGCGCGAAAGACCAGGTTGTAGTACGTCATGACCGCCAGCGGGATGCCGGCGTCGAGCCCGCTGAGCTCGTCGAGGATCGCCTGCGGTGTCGCTCCTCCATCGAGGGCAAGCTGCGAGGCCGCCTGGATCACCGGACCATCCATGACAGGGTCGGAGAAGGGAATGCCCACCTCTACGGCGTCCGCACCGGCGGCAGCCGCAGCGCGGATGGCATCCGCCCAGCCCGGGAGCCCGCCGGTGATGTACGGCACGAGCAGCTTGCGGCCCGAGGCTCGCCGGTCCCGCAGCGTGGCCTCGAGCTGGCCGAGGATGCCCGCGCCCGTACTCATGGCGGCGCCGTGGCTCACGGTCCGAGCACGTCCATCATCTGCGCGACGTCCTTGTCGCCCCGCCCACTGAGGTTCACGAGCACCGTTCGCCCCCGCAGGTCAGGCGCCGCCCGAACCACCCAGGCGATGGCATGCGCCGGCTCCAGGGCCGGGATGATGCCCTCGTACCGGGACAGGAGCTGGAACGCGTCGACGACCTCGCCGTCGGACACCGCCTCGTAGCGGACGCGCCCGATGCCGGACAGGTACGAGTGCTCGGGCCCGACGCCTGGGTAGTCGAGACCGGCCGAGATCGAGTGAGCCTCCAGCACCTGGCCCTGCTCGTCCTGCAGGAGGTAGCTCTTCATGCCGTGCACGACGCCGGGCACGCCGCGACCGATGGCGGCGCCACCGGCGGGCTCGACCCCCACGAGCCGGGCCTCGGTGTCGACGAAGCCGGTGAAGATGCCGGCCGCGTTCGAGCCCCCTCCGACGCAGGCCACGACGACATCAGGGATGCTGCCGTCGAGCAGCCCCGAGCACTGCTGGCGAGCCTCGTCGCCGATCACGCGGTGGAACTCCCGCACCATCCACGGATAGGGGTGCGGGCCCATCACGGAGCCGAGGCAGTAGTGGGTGGTCTCCACCGTCGCCACCCAGTCCCGCATGGCCTCGTTCACCGCGTCCTTCAGCGTGCGGCTGCCGCTGTGGACCGCTTCGACCTCGGCGCCGAGCAGTCGCATGCGAAAGACGTTGAGCGCCTGGCGCTCCACATCCACCTCGCCCATGTACACCTTGCAGTCCATGCCGAAGAGTGCGGCGGCCGTGGCGGTGGCCACGCCGTGCTGGCCGGCGCCCGTCTCGGCCACCAGGCGGCGCTTGCCCATCCGCCGGGCCAGCAGCGCCTGGCCGATGACGTTGTTGATCTTGTGCGACCCGGTGTGGTTCAGATCCTCGCGCTTCAGCAGCAACCGCAGACCGAGGTGCTCACCCAGGCGGTGGCACTCGGTGACCGGGCTGGGGCGGCCGGCGTAGTCGCGCAGCAGGCCGTCCAGCTCGGCCCGGAACGCAGCGTCGTCCCACGCGTCGCGAAAAGCCTGCTCCAGCTCTTCGCAGGCAGGGATCAGCGTCTCGGGGACGAAGCGGCCGCCGAACGCCCCGAACCGACCGCCGGGGAGCGGCTCGGCCATCATGGACATCAGGGAGGTCTCCTCTACTCGTCTTGCCAGTCATAGGGCAGGTCGTCGGGACCCAGGTAGGGCGTGGGCGCGGCGGCGCGGGCCGCGTCGAGGAACGCCTTCAGCTTGACCGGGTCCTTGCGGCCCGGCTCCCGCTCCACCCCGGTCGACACATCCACCCCCCAGGGCTGCACCCGCTGGATGGCCGTGGCCACGTTGTCCGGCGTGAGACCGCCGGCCAGCAGGATCTTGGCGTCCTGAGGCGCCGCGTCGACCAGGCTCCAGTCATAGGTCATGCCCGAGCCGGGGTCGGGCGCGTCGACCAGCACGACGTCGGCACCCCACTCGTCAGCTCGGCCCAGCTCGTCGCTCGCCGCCGGAAAGGCCTTGATGACGTAGCCGAGTCGCCGCCGGATGTCCTTGGTGACCTCGGGTGTCTCGGTGCCGTGGAGCTGAGCCGCCTTCAGCTGCGATCGCTGCACGATGTCCACCACACGGTCGGGGTGCTCGTTGCGGAACACACCCACGGGCATGATGCCCGGCGGCAGGCGGCGCACGATGTCGTAGGCGACCTGCGGCGTGACCTGGCGGGGGCTCGGCGCGAAGATGAAGCCGATGGCGTCGGCTCCGAGGGCGACCGCCAAGAGCGCGTCGTCCTCGCTGGTGATCCCGCAGATCTTCACGAACATGCCGGGTTGAGGGTACCGGAGGCCGGTTCGTCGGCCGTGGTCGTCCCGTCCTCTACGCGTCGATGAGGCGGCCGTGGTTGAAGTCGTCGTAGGAGGCCAGGTCGAGGAAGCCGTGCCCGCAGTAGTTGAACAGGATCACCTTCTCCTCCCCGGTCTCCTTGGCCGCCAGAGCTTCGTCGATGGCGGCACGGATGCCGTGCGCAGCCTCGGGCGCTGCCACCCTGCCTTCGGCGTTGGCGAAGATCTTGGCCGCCTCGAACACCTTGCCCTGGGGGTAGGCGATGGCCTCCATCCGCCCGGTCTTCACGAGCAGGCTGATGATCGGGGCGTCGCCGTGGTAGCGGAGCCCGCCGGCATGGATGGTGGGCGGCATGAAGTCGTGCCCGAGCGTGTACATCGGCAGGAGCGGCGTCATGCCGGCGGTGTCGCCGAAGTCGTACTCGAAGCGGCCCTCGGTGAGCGTGGGGCACGATGACGGCTCCACCGCGACGAGCCGGACACCCGCATCCTCGACGAACGGCAGGGACAGCCCCCCGAGGTTGGAGCCACCACCGCACGGAGCGATGATGACGTCGGGCAACCGCTCGCCGGCCAGGACGAGCTGCTCCTTGGCCTCCAGCCCGATCACCGTCTGGTGCAGCAGGACGTGGTTGAGCACCGAACCGAGCGCGTAGTGCGAGTCCTCCCGCGTCGCGGCATCCCGCACGGCATCGGAGATGGCCATCCCCAGCGAGCCGGGCGAGGACGGATCGTCCACCGGCGACGGCACGCACTCCGCCCCCCACGTCTCCATGATCACCCGCCGGTAGGGCTTCGACTCGAACGACGTGCGGACCATGTACACCTTGCACTCGATGTCGTACTGGGCGCAGGCAAACGCCAGCGCAGTACCCCACTGGCCGGCACCCGTCTCGGTGGTGAGGCGGTTGATGCCCTCGGCCTTGTTGTAGAAGGCCTGCGGCACGGCGGTGTTCGGCTTGTGGGAGCCGGCCGGGCTGCCCGACTCGTCCTTGTAGTAGATGCGGGCCGGTGTACCGAGAGCCTTCTCCAGGCGCACGGCCCGGATGAGCGGCGTCGGCCGCCAGAGCCGCAGGACGTCGAGCACCTCACCGGGGATGTCGATCCACGGCGCCGCCGACATCTCCTGCTCGATGAGGGCCATGGGGAACAGCGGCGACAGGTCGTCCGGGCCGACCGGCTCCTTCGTGCCCGGATGCAGCGGAGGCTGGAGGGGCTCCGGCAGCCGCGGCAGGACGTTGAACCACGCGGACGGGATCTGGTCGGACGGCAGGGTGTAGCGCATCAGTCTCCCTTGAGGTGCTGGATGGTTCGAGCAGGATCGGGCGAGGTCACCAGCGACTCCCCCACCAAGATCGCGTCGTAGCCGGCGTCGGCCAAGCGGCGAGCGTCGGCAGCGTCGCGCACCCCCGACTCGGCGACGCGCACGACACCGCCAGGGATCAACGCGGCCATGCGCTCGGCTCGAGCGGGGTCGACCTCGAACGTGGTGAGGTCGCGCTGGTTCACGCCCACCAGCGTGGCACCCACGGCGACGGCACGCTCGAGCTCGGGCTCGTCGTGGACCTCCACGAGCGCATCGAGCCCGACGTCGATGGCCAGGTCGTGGAACCGGCGCAGCTCGTCGTCGGTCAGGGCGGCGACGATGAGCAGCACGCAATCGGCGCCCATGAGCCGGGCATCGCACACGTCGTGCGGGGCCACCGTGAAGTCCTTGCGGAGCACCGCCAGGCTCGTGACGGCGCGCGCCTCCTTCAAGTCACCAGGGGATCCGCCGAACGCGTCCCGCTCGGTGAGCACCGACAGGCATGTGGCGCCCCCATCCTCATAGGTCATGGCCAGATCGGCCGGGTCGAGGGCGACGTTCAGGTCCCCCTTGGAGGGCGACCGGCGCTTGATCTCGGCGATCACGGCGAGCCCAGGTGCGGCAGCCAGCGCGGCTCGGAAGCCACGAGCAGGTGGCTGCTCGCGGGCGGCGCCCACGAGCGAGGAGAGCGAACGGCGGTCCTGGGCCGCGGCGCGCCGATGCGCGTCGAGGATGCGGTCGAGGTAGGTCGCCACGGCGGGCGGCACCTTACCGGTGGCTCCGCAGCATCACGAAGAACGGGACCAGCACGAACGAGGCCAGCGCGGCGACGGCCAGGGCGACGCCGAGCTGCCAAAGGGCGGTGCTGGCCAGGACGAAGCTCACGAAGAAGCTGGCGGCCGCAGCCACGATCAGCACGATCGGGAGCATCGTCAGACCGCGACCCGCCGTGGCGTTCGAGAGCGGACGATCGTCGAGAACGGCCGGGTCGGTTCCGTCGTCCGGGTCGTCCAGGTCCTCCAGGTCGCCCTCGAGACGGTCCGTCGACGGCATGTCGCGCGTGGCTGCGTTCGCACGGTGTTCGACGTCACGCAGCGCCATCCATGCCGCCGTCACCTCGCGCAGGCGATCGGCGTGGACCTGCTGCACCTCGGCCGTCGCATCCACCCAGCGGTCCGGGTGGTGCTCGGCCAGGAGGCGACGGTAGGCCGCCCGGCACTCCTGCGGACGGGCCGCTCCCGGGACCCCGAGCACCTCGTACGGCGACACCCGGCGAGCGTAGGTCTCTGCGCGAGCATGGCGGGATGGCGACGGAGCAGACCGTGGTGGTCGTCGAGGACGACCCGAGCATCGCCGACCTGCTCGACCTGTACCTGCGCGAGGCGGGCTTCCGCGTGCTCCTCGCCGCCGACGGCAGGCGCGGCCTGGAGGTCATCACCCAACAGCAGCCCGCCCTGGCGGTGCTCGACATCGGCCTGCCCGGCATGGACGGCCTGGAGCTGTGCCGGCAGCTCCGCACATCGAGCAACCTCCCGATCCTGTTCCTCACCGCCCGCGACGCCGAGATCGACCGGATCGTCGGGCTCGAGCTCGGGGCCGACGACTACGTGACGAAGCCGTTCTCACCGCGCGAGGTGGTGGCTCGGGTGCGGGCCATCCTGCGCCGCGGCGACAGCGCCAAGGGCACGAGCGTGGCGACCATCGTCGACGTCGGCGACGGCATCGAGGTCGACGTCCCCCGCCGCGAGGCGCGCCTCGGCGGCGAACCGGTAGCGCTGGCCACCCGTGAGTTCGACCTGCTGGCCTTCCTGGCCCGCAACCAGGGGCTGGCCCTGTCTCGCCAGCAGCTGCTCGACGGCGTCTGGGGACCGGATTGGTATGGCGACGACCGCACCGTCGACGTCCACGTCCGCCAGCTCCGCCGCAAGCTCGGCGCCGGTCTGCCGCTCGCCACGGTGTGGGGCGTCGGCTACCGACTCGGCTAACAGGATGCTCACACCTGCCCGGCAGGCTGACGGCCACCCATGACCCGACGCCTCACGCTGGCCATTCTCGGTACCACCGTCGCCGCGCTCCTCCTGGCCGGCCTGGCCACGCTCCTGCTCGCCCGGGGCACGGCCCGGGGGGCCGCGGAGGCCGACCTGCGGGGCAGCGCCGAAGCCGTGGCGGGCGGCGTCACCGAGCTGCCCCAGGCGCTGCGCAGCGCACTGCGACGGGCGCTGCGCCTCGACGGCGTCGAGATCCTCGTCGTCGGGCCGCTCGGACGCGTCAACGGCACGCTGCCGGACGGGCTAGACACCGCCGACCTCCGGGTCGAGCAGCTGCTGGCGGGCGCGACGATCTCCGGCGCGAAGGGTGATCTCGTCTTCGCGGCCGCGCCGGCCTCAGTGAACCGGAGCACCGTGGTCGTCGTCCTCACCCGGGAGGTGAGCGGCTTCGGCCCCGCCACGGGGTGGTTCATGCTCGCCGCGGTCGTCACCATCGCGCTCAGCGCGCTCGTGGCCGTCACCCTCGGGCGGCGCCTCACCCGACCGATCCGCGAGGCCGACGACGCCACCCGCCGGATCGCCGCGGGCGAGCTGTCGACCCGGCTGGCCGAGCCGGCGCCGGGGCGCAACGATGAGCTGGCTGACCTCGCGCGCTCGGTGAACGTGATGGCCGAGAACCTGGAACGCCTCCAGGCGCTCGAACAGCAGTTCCTGCTGTCCATCTCGCACGACCTGCGCACGCCGCTGACGTCCATCCGGGGGTATGCCGAGGCCATCCAGGACGGCGTGTCCGCCGACGCGCGCCAGTCCGCGAGCGTGATCCTGGCCGAGGCGCGCCGGCTCGATCGCCTCGTCGCCGACCTGCTCGACCTCGCCCGGCTGCAGTCACGGTCGTTCTCGCTGCACCTCCAACCGGTGGACCTCGTAGCCGTTTGCGCCGCGACCGTCGCCGCCTTCGCGCCGACCGCCGGGATGTGCGGCGTCTCGCTGGAAGCGACGGGCGAGTCCGACGTCTGGATCGCCGGCGATCCCGATCGCCTCGCGCAGGTGGTGGCCAACCTGGTGGAGAACGCGCTCCGCCACGCGCGGGCCACCGTCACCGTGAGCACGACGGTCGACGGCGGTCATGGTGCCCTGCGAGTCGACGACGACGGTCCCGGCATCGCGGCAGTGGACCTACCCCACGTCTTCGAGCGGCTCTACGTCGCCCGCCACGATCCGACCCGCGAGGAGAGCCAGTCGGGCCTCGGCCTGGCCATCGTGCGCGAGCTGGTGGCGGCGATGGGCGGCACCGTCAGGGCCGAGGCACGGCCTGCTGGCGGCACCAGCCTCATCGTCCGGTTCCCGCCACCGGCCCGCCCCCTCGAAGACCCTCGTGCTGACGGGACGCACACGAACTAAGGTCGGCGGCTGCGGATCTCGACACCATCCAAGGAGGGAGTCGGGGTGAGACAACGGTGGGTATGGGGCGCGTCGGCGGTCGCGCTGGGGATCCTGGTCTCGTCCTGCGCGTCCCGAGACGTCATCATCTTCACCGGACCGACGACCCTCCCGACGCTGCCCGCTGGGTACCTCCCGACCACCGCTCCGGCGTCGCCGGCTCCAGCCACAACGGCCCCGCCGCCGACGGCCCCGCCGTCGCCGGCAGGAACGGTCGCGCCCGACTTCGGGCCGATCGAGGTGGCCGGGCCCACCACGGCGACCACGGTGCCCAACCCCAAGACGGCAACGACGACCACCCCGACCACATCGTCGACGAAGTCCACGACGACGACGACCCTCCCGCGATCGACCACCACCCTCCTCCGCACCACGACCACCAGACCGCGCCCCACGACCACGACGACGACCACCGCGCCGACCACCACCCGGACGACGGCCGCGACCACCACCACGACGACCACGACGACTACGGCACCGCCACCAACGACGACGACACCCGACCCAACCACCACCACCGCCGAGACGACCACCACGACGGCGCCGCCCCAGACGACGACCACCTGAGGCCGCGTCGACGCACCCCACGGCGGTGGTGGACGACGCGTCGGACGCGAGCGATCAAGCCGCAGGGACTGCTGCGATGGCGTGATACCGTCCGAGACCTCGCCCCTCCCGACCTCGCCGCCTGGCTCCATCGCGGCGAGCTCGAGTGAGCCCAGCCGGAGGCTCCGTGAGCGTCAGCGGCCTGGGATCGCCTCGACCGTGACGGGCACCTCGCCGACGAACGCGGTGGCGGGTGGGACCAGGGCTCGACCGACGTAGGCGAGCGCGAGGTCGCCGGCCACGCTCGTGCTCCAACCAACGTCCTTGCCGTCGGCGAGGATCCGCTCGCCTGGGTCGATCGATGCCCCGGCGGGCACCCGCACGTGGCGAAGATGACGCGGCACGTGCCCACCCCGGCTGTCGATGCGTGCCACCAGCTCCTGGCCCGTGTAGCAACCTTTCGTGAAGCTGGCCGCCACGCCGACGACGCCGGACTCGGCCGGGATGGTGTCCGGTGTGAGCTCGTGTCCCATCGCCGGCCAACCGGCCTCGACGCGGAGGCGCTCGAGACCGTCCTGGTCGGTGGGCCGCGCACCGTCCGGCGGCACCACATCCGTGCCGACGAGGTCGACCGCATCCGGCCGGCCCCACCACGACGCCAGCACGCCAGGCCCCAGCGGGATGGCGGCCCCTCGCACGGCGATGCACCGCCAGTCGGCCACGTCGAGCTCGACCTTGACTCGGATCTTGAAGCGCTGGAGGCGAGCCAGCAGCGCCGCGCCGGACCCACCATCGAGGTCGAGCACGAACGTCTGGTCGTTCACGCGGTGGATCCGCACGAGCGCATCCACCTTGCCGGAAGGCTGGAGCACGAACGACCAGGCCGACGACGCCGTGTCGATCGCCAGCACGTCCTGGCTGCACTGCCCCTGCAGGAACGACTCGGCGTCGGGTCCTCGCACAGCCACGAAGTCGCGCGCCATCTCACACCACACCGCGTCGGTCATGCGGTCGTACCCTCCTTCGCCCTCTCGGCCGTCATGCGGCGCGCCGCGGGCACGGCGGCCAGCAGCGCGGCCGCCTTGTTGTGGCACTCCTGGTCCTCCAGGTCGGGGTCGCTGTCGGCCACGATGCCCGCTCCCGCTTGTAGCGCAGCACCCCTCGGGCCGATGAACATCGTGCGGATGGCGATGGCGGTGTCCATGTTGCCCGAGAAGTCGACGTAGCCCACGACGCCGGCGTAGGGCCCTCGCTTGACCGGTTCGAGCTCGTCGATGATCTCCATGGCCCGCACCTTGGGTGCGCCGCTCACCGTCCCGGCCGGGAGGGTTGCTCGCAGCACGTCGATGGGGCCGAGACCGTCGCGCAGATCACCCGAGACCTCCGAGGTGAGGTGCATCACGTGGCTGTAGCGCTCGAGGGTCATCAGCTCGTCGACGCTGACCGTGCCGAAGCGCGCGACGCGGCCCACGTCGTTGCGGGCAAGGTCGACCAGCATGATGTGCTCGGCCACCTCCTTGGGGTGCTCTCGCAGCTCGGCGGCCATCCGGCGGTCGTCCTCGTCCGAACGTCCCCGACGCCGGGTGCCGGCGATGGGCCGGGAGATCACCGTCGTGCCGATGACCTGCACCATCGGCTCGGGCGACGAGCCGACGATGGTGATCTCGGGATGGCGCAGGAAGTACATGTACGGGCTGGGGTTCACCTGACGCAGGACCCGGTAGACGTCGTACGGGTCGGCGTCGAGGTCCAGGTCGTAGCGCTGGGCCAGCACCACTTGGAAGATGTCGCCGGCCACGATGTGCTCCTTGGCCACCGCCACGGCCTGCTGGTAGAGACCCCCTGGCATGGACGAGCGCACCGTTGGCAGGGGCTCGGCGGGATCCGGCGGCGCCACGGGCGTGTAGGCGAGCGGCCGGCCGAGGTCGGCTACGGCGCCGTCCACCCGGCGCAGTGCCGCGTCGTAGGCGGCGTCGATGCCGTCGCTGTCGAGGCCGAGCACCGGCACGCTCTCGATGAGATACACCCGCTGGCGCCAGTGATCGAAGGCGGCGAGGCTGCCGATCACGCTCATCACGGCATCCGGCAGGCCGCGATCGTCGAGCGGCACGTCGGGAAGCCGCTCGACCTCGCGGATGACGTCGTAGCCGAGGTGGCCCACGACGCCACCCTGCAGCGGGGGCAGGTCGGGCAGGACCGGGGCTCGGTAGATGCACAGCAGCGCCTCCAGCGTGGCCAGGATGCCGCGATCGAGCGGGATGCCTTCGGGCACCACGCCGTCCGCCGTCACCCGACCGTCGCGCAGCACGAAGGTCGCCGTCGGGTCGCGGCCGACGAAGGAGAACCGGCTCCAGCGCTCGCCGTGCTCGACGGACTCGAGCAGGAAGCCGGTGCCGTCACCGACCAGCTTGGCGTAGGCGGCGACCGGGGTCTCGAGGTCGGCCAGGAGCTCGGACCAGACGGGCACGACCGTGTGGTCGCGCGCCAGTGATCGGAAGTCGTCGCGGGAGAGGGCCGGGCGGATCACGAGCCGAACTGGCGGAAGAAGCAGGAGTGCTCACCCGTGTGGCACGCCCCCTGGCCGTCCTGGTCGACCACGAACAGCAGCACGTCGCCGTCGCAGTCGTAGTAGGCGGCCCGCACCCATTGCCGCTCGCCCGAGGTGTCACCCTTGCGCCAGATCTCCTGGCGGCTGCGGCTCCAGAAGACCGTCCGGCCCTCGTCGAGGGTGAGCTGGAGCGTCTCGGCGTTCATCCACGCCAACATCAGGACCTGGCCGGTGGCCTGCTCCTGCACGATGGCCGCCACGAGGCCCTGGCGGTCGAAGCGCACGGCCGCGAGCTGATCCGGCGTCGCCAGGATGCGGGTACCGGTCGGCATGGAACCAGATCCTACGGGCCGCCTCACAAGTACAGGCCGGTGGAGCTCTCGATGCGTTGCGAGGCGACGGCATGGATGTCCCGTTCGCGCAGGATGAGGTAGTCCTCGCCGCCGACGTCGACCTCGTAGCGATCCTCCGGCGAGAAGAGCACCCTGTCCCCCATCTCGACGGTGCGCACGTTCGACCCGAGGCCGACGATCTCCCCCCACACGAGCCGCTTGGCCACCTGGGCAGTGGCCGGGATGAGGATGCCACCGGACGTCCGCCGCTCGCCGTCCTCCTTGGGCAGCTTCACCAGGAGGCGATCGTTGAGCATCTTGATCGGCAGCTTGTCGCTGTCGCGGTTGCGGGGCACGAGCCGACGGTACCGTCTGGCCCGTGCCGCTGGAAACTGTCTTGCTCGCCACCGCCGACGGCCTCGCCCTCGAAGGCGACGTGTTCCTACCGCCCTCACCTTGGGCCGCCGCGGTCGTGGCCCATCCCCACCCGCAGCACGGCGGTGACCGCCGCAACCCCGTGGTGGAGGAGCTGTGCCGGGCATTCCACGACGCCTCGGTGGCCGTCGTCCGGTTCGA